>JADFCT010000270.1 GCA_017161665.1 Candidatus Sumerlaeota bacterium | reverse complement strand
TTCGGGCAACAGGGCGCGAATCTGATCCTGTTTGACAATCTCACGCCGGATTTTGTGGTTCATTTTGGTTCTTTTCGGTCCTGAATTCTTGCGGATCGTCCCGTTCTCCCGGTGTCGCGCGGGTGGTGTGGGGGGCGGTTCGGGCGCTTTTCGCACAAACAAAACATTCTAGGCCAACACGCGGCCGGAGGTCAAGGGCGCAAGGGAGAAATGGGGGGGGATTTTACCGATTTTGAGCAATAACGGACCGGAAGCGCCGTGGACGGATCAGCGCGATTCGGCGCGGGCGGCAATGATGTCCCAGGCCGCTTTGGCGGCTTTGTTTTCGGCGACTTTTTTCCGAGACGCCACTTGGTCGGGAAAGGATTCGGCGCCAAAGGTGACGCGCACACGATAGGAGCGATCGTGATCAGGACCGGAGATCTCCAGTATCTCATAAACCGGCGTGGCTTGATGGACCTGCTGGACATATTCCTGCAACCGGGACTTATAGTCCCATTCCGCATTGACGGCAATATGCGCCAAGAGGCGTTTCAGAACATGATCGTGAATGAAGCGAACCGTATCGTCATAGCCGCGCGATAGATAGACGGCGCCGATCAAGGCCTCCAGGGCTGAACCCAGGAGTGAGCTCCGTCTCCGGCCGCCTGTCTGTTCCTCGCCCTTTCCCAGCAGAATAAAAGATCCGAAGTCGAGTTCCTGAGCGACCTTTCCCAGAAGCGCGCGACTGACAGCGCGCGCCTTTTTCTTGGACAGGGCGCCTTCGGAATCCTCCGGACAGGTTTCGAAAAAATAATGGGCCATGACCGAGCCGAGGATGGAATCGCCCAGGAATTCCAGACGCTCATTATCCGGCGACGGTGGATTTTCAAAGGCATAAGAGCCATGGGTCAGAGCGGTAATGAGCAGGTCGAGATCGACATCGTCCAAATCATGGTCGTCGCGCCATTGGAGTAAACCGGCCATTTGATCAGCAGCAATGTCGGAGCGATTCGTCATTGGATACAAAACTCTTGCAAAACCGGCCGTCACTGAACGGTGAACGGCCGGCGGGATTCATCGATTCGGAAACCGCCGGAAGACGACGATTACCCCTGCTTCAGACGCTGGACAAACCGTCCCATCCGTTCCACGGCGATTTTGAGTTTTTCCATGGACGAAGCATAGGAGCATCGAATATGTCCACGGCCACAGTCGCCAAAGGCGGAGCCGGGAACGACGGCGACTTCTTCTTCTTTCAGAAGGCGTTTGCAGAAATCAATTTCGTTCAACCCCAAATGGGCAACAGACGGAAACGCGTAAAAAGCGCCGTTGGGAGTGTGACAGGGCAGACCGATGTCATTCAGCCCTCGCACAAACACGTTCCGGCGCTCATGATACGATTCAATCATTTTTTCCATGTCACCCAGGCCGTGCTTCATGGCTTCGATGGCCGTGTCCTGCGAAATGGTGGGCGAACTGAGCATGGAGTACTGATGAATCTTGACGATGGCGTCCACATATTCCGCGGGACCGGCCACATAGCCCATCCGCCAGCCGGTCATGGCAAAGGCCTTGGAAAAACCCGATAAGAGAATGGTGCGTTCCCACATGCCCGGCAGAGCCGACAAGGACGTGTGCCGTCCTTCATAGGTCAACTCGGCGTACACTTCATCGGAGAGGGCAATCAGGTTATGACGCTGACAAAACGCCGCTACCCGTTCCAGTTCCTCGCGGAAGTAGGTGACGCCGGTGGGGTTCGAGGGATAATTGATGATGAGCGCTTTGGTTTTCTTTGTCACCGCCCGTTCCAGGCGCTCAAAATCCAGCGCGAAGTTGTCTCGGGCGTACGTCTCGATGATGATGGGTTTGGCATAGGCCAGCGTCACCATGGGCACATAGGAGACATAGCAGGGTTGGACAACCAGGGCTTCATCGCCCGGATCCAGCAGCGCGCGGACGGCGATGTCCAATCCCTGGCTGACCCCGACGCTGATCATCATTTCGCGATCCGGATTATAGGATACTTCGAATCGATCTTCCAGATACTTGGCGATGGCGCGTCGCAATTCGATCATGCCGTGATTGGAAGTGTATTGCGTGTGCCCCCGTTCGATGGCGTTGATGGCCGCTTCACGAATGCGCCACGGTGTGACGAAATCCGGTTCACCCACGCCCAGCGACACCACATTGTCCATGGTGGCGACGATGTCGAAAAACTCGCGAATACCCGAGGGTGGCATGGCTGCGACTGCTCGTGCGATAGCCGGCCGGGCCCTCTCGTCCGAGGTGGTCTCGTGGGCTCTGATCGCTTGAACAGTCACATGTTCGGGCATGTCGAATTCCTCCTGCGCAATAAGTTGGACGGTGGTTGCTTGCCAAAGCCTTAATGTGCCACCGCTGCCGCAGCAGTGTCAATCGCCGCTTTTGACGGCGGCAATGCGAATCGTTTTCGTTGACGGCCAGGGGGGGGCGGTCATCCCATTCCGATGAAAACGGGCCGGGACGCAGGGGGCTGAGTTGACAATTGCAGGCGCCACGCGGATGGTTTTGGGGTGGAACGCCGGATCGGATTCTGGCATGAATAAGACGTACTTTTCGGGTAAGGGGTTTGCCGTTGATGGATCGGTGATTCTTTCATGAAGGCGTTCCCGAAGAACAGATAATCCAAGTTGAGGAGAAGCATGATGGTCCGAAATCGTTGGTTTAGCGCATGGGTTCTGTCGATGGTTCTGATGCTGTTTTCATCGCGTGGCGAAGCGGACACGCCGCGCGAGGGACCGTCGGTTGATTTTTCTCATGGCCCGCTTAAGGTTTCCGAAAATAAACGCTTTCTGGTTCATGAAGACGGGACGCCTTTCTTTTATCTGGGTGATACCGCCTGGGAGTTGCTGCATCGGTTGAACCGTGAAGAGGCAGAGCGCTATCTGGAGAATCGCCGCGGCAAGGGGTTTACGGTTATTCAGGCGGTGGGGCTGGCCGAATTGGATGGATTGAACACACCAAATCCCTACGGCGAGAAACCATTGATCGATAACAATCCCGCCCAGCCGAATGGGAAGTATTTTGAGCATGTGGACTTCATCGTCAAGACAGCGGAACGCAAGGGATTGTATATCGGCCTGTTGCCCACATGGGGTGACAAAGTGACCAAAGCCTGGGGCGTGGGGCCGGAGGTTTTCAAGGACGCGTCGGATGGATATGCTTATGGGCGCTTTCTGGGAGAACGCTACAAATCCAGTCCCAACATCATCTGGATACTTGGCGGTGATCGGGTGGCGGATAACAAGGAAGCGATTTATCGCGCCATGGCCAAGGGCATCCAAGACGCGAGCGACCAACACCTGATGACCTATCATCCGCAGGGAGGGCAGTCGTCCGCCAAGTGGTTTCATCAGGATGCCTGGTTGGATTTCAATATGCTCCAGTCCGGACACGGGAAAATTGACGGGGAGAACTATCGGATGGTCGCAGCCGATTATCAGCGCCAGCCCGTCAAGCCTTGCCTGGACGGGGAGCCGCGTTATGAGAATCATCCGATCAATTGGAAACCGGAGAATGGCTGGTTCAATGACTTTGACTGTCGTCAGGCCGCCTACTGGGGGCTTTTTGCCGGTGGGTTGGGGCATACGTATGGTTGTCATGATATCTGGCAGATGATGGCGCCAGGCCGTTCCCCCATATCCAGCGCCCGCAACAGTTGGTTTGAAGTCATGGACCTCCCGGGCGCCTGGGACATGAAGCATGTGAGGGCTTTGATGGAATCACGGCCGTTTTTGTCGCGTGTGCCGGATCAATCGGTGATTGCTTCTGGCCCCAGCGACGGGCCCCGTCACCTGCAGGCCACCCGAGGCGACGGTTATCTCTTCGTTTACACGCCCTATGGCGACACGATGACGATCAAAACGTCCGGATTGGGGGACAAGGGGATTCGGGCCTGGTGGTTTAATCCTCGCGATGGCTCCGCTGAGACGATTGGTGAATTTGACAAAGCCGATCAGCGGGCATTCGATCCGCCTGGCGATTCAAAACGGGGCAATGACTGGGTTTTGGTCCTTGATGAGCGTGGCCGGAACTTCCCTGCCCCCGGCGTGGCGCCCAATCGGCGTCGGTAGCCTTGGATCTGGCAGGAATTAATCCGCGCATGGGTATTTTTTCCTTGCGTTTCTTGTTTGGTTGTGGGCATAACCTAGCATTGAAAATCAAAACGGACGCGAGATTCGCAAAAAAAATGGATTGAAGGGAAAAGATTATGAGGCCGACTTTTTTGAGGTTCAGGTCTTGGGGGGCCGTGTTTGTCTTTTTAGCCTTCACAGCCTTCGCCTTCGGTTCCGGGATCCCGGAACCGGGAATTGTGTTATATGGGAAAGCCTATAATTCGGAAGGCTTGATGACCGCTGGCAATATCGTGGTCACCTACACGCCGGACGCGGGAGGCAATCCGGTGGTCGTTACCGGAGCGCTTCAGGAAATCGAAGATGACCAGGGGATTGTCTATTCCTATCGCCTGTTGATTCCGGCGGAATCGGCTGTGGCGGGAATGACGCTATCCGATAATGTTCTGGGATTTACCAGCGCCGAAGCAGCCTACACCCTTTCCGTCGTTTTGGCGGGGCAGTCGGCCGAATTTGTCGATGCCGCCTTGGCGACCGATATGATTTCCCTCGATGATCGCGGCAAGGTCGTCCGCGGCGATGTGTCGTATGGCATCATTCCCACGCTCCCACCGTCTCCGACCCCGGCCACACCCATAACGCCGACGCCGGTGGCCACTCCAACACCGGTGGGCGACGATACGGACAGTGATGGCCTGCCGGATTCCTGCGAAACGGATTCGTTTGCGTTATTGAGCGCCGTGGACAGCGCATGGACCAATATCCTGCTGCCGGATTCGGATCGAGACGGACTGCTGGATGGCGATGAGGATCCCGGCGAATGCGCAATTTCGGGCACGCCACTGGCCCTGACCCATCCGCGGAAATACGACACGGATGGCGATGGTTACTACGATGGTATGGAAGTCCTGT
>JADFCT010000269.1 GCA_017161665.1 Candidatus Sumerlaeota bacterium | reverse complement strand
CTTCTTGGCGATGGAGAATCCCTGACGATCGATGTTGACCTGACCCCCATTACCGATCGCGATGGCGATGGCAAGCCGGACCATTGTGAATCCGACGATCCGACGCTCCTGTCGAATGGCGAAGGTCCCCGCTGGACCAATGCCATGATCCCCGACTCGGACGGCGACGGACTGCTGGATGGACAGGAAATGCCCGGCGAATGTGACGGCATGGGCGAGCCGCTGACCATGACCGATCCGCGCAATCCTGACACCGATGGCGACGGCTACACAGACGGCATGGAAGTTCTGATCCTCAACACCGATCCGCTGGACGCGAACGATCCCGGCCCCGACGGGGCTGGCGGATTTGATGATGGTGTTGGAATGCCTGCCCCCGAGGACGCGGCCCCTGCCGCAGGACAGGCCATTGCGCAGGATCTGGACGGCGATGGCTATGCCGACGCCTACGAACTCATCCACGGCGCCGACCCCCTCAACGCGCGAAACCATCCGCGATTGGGTCAGATCAACGACGATGAAACAGCCAACAATCTGGACGCCGTCATCCTGTATAACTGGGCGCTGGGCAATTTGGAACACATCCACCACCCGGAAAACGGCGACGTGAACACCGATGGCCTCGTCAACAACATCGACGCCATCGCCATCTTCAACTGGACCCTTGGCAACGTGCCAGTACTGCCCCTATAGCAAAGGGGGCGAATCATGGCGCCTTTGTTCCACGAATCTCACCCATTTGAAAACGCTTCGTGAAAGTGGGTGAGATTCGTGGACAAGTCCCTGTTTGATCCCACTTATGAATCCGCCGATGCGGCCTCGGCCCAGATGGCTTGGATCGTTTCTTCCTGACGCTGGCCATGGGGGGGCGTCATGCTGGCCGAATAATGCTCAAAGCGCCGCAGGGGCAACTGGAAATACCCGTTCGGATCCGTCTCCCGCACCCAGCGATAGGCATATCGGAGCCACTCGTTCCGGTAGGCTTCGGGCTGTTTGCTGAACCAGGTAATCTCGTCCCATCCCCAGACATAACAGGGATTGTCCTCCCGGAATTCGCCGGGGTGACTGGAAATGCCAAAATTATCGAGTTCGACAATGTAGGGCAAGGCTTCGCATTCCCATCCGCTGGGCGCGCGTCCGCCGGCGCTCCGACCATAAATCGCATCGGTAAATCCTTTTTCCAGGATCGCCTGATACGGCTTGCCTTTCACGGATTTGGGCCGGGAAGGAAAGGAATGGAGGTCGAACATGAGTTGACCGTCATGGACAATGCCACCACTGGGCACATGGGCATCGCACAAGACAATATGGCGACGGGCGTGTGTCTTCGCATAGCGCCGGACGCGGGCCATCATGTCCCGCCAGTGCGTATGATCCGGATCGCGATCATCCATGATCTCAACCTGCCCGAAATGGATCGCCTCTATCCCGATATCGATCCAGCGACGGGCCACATAGACGAACCACATCCGTGTCTCCAGCCGGCTCATATCGGGAACGGAACTGCCCGGTCGCCAGTGATCCACCCGATGGCCGTCGGGATAGAGCATCGCCTCATAGCGAAAATGCCGGGACTCCGGTTTCAGACCAAATTCCTCAAAGATCGCTGCGGGGATAGGGACCTTGTTCACATCCGTCGATACGATTTCAAAAACCGCGCCTTGAAGTAGGATATCCGGATCCATGGCGTGAATCCGCTGAACAAAAGGCCCCCCTTTGGCAACCAATTCGTCGATGCGTGATTCCCCACCCCACATCCAGATCACGCGGCCCGCAAATTTGACCCCCGTGTTCTGCATCATCCGCAAGTCATCATCCAGCGCCAGATGAAGCAGGGAAGCCACCGTGGCGCTGCGGGCCAGATAGTTTTCCAACACCTTGCGAGAAATGGCGCCATCGAAATGATAATCGGGCTCACCCGTTGCCTCGGCGGCTATCGCTTGGGCGCCTGATCGCGCCCACAGACACAGACCGAGCAGCCAAAGGGCCATGCCGCTCAAGCCAATCCATTTTTGAGTCAAAGGAATAAGATGTTTCATTAGAACGAATCCTCACTTCAGGCCCGACGCCCCATTTAATGGGCGCAAGCGCCAACGCCGGGGGCTTTAAATGGCCCCCGGCGCCCTTGGCCGAAGGCCTATTCGATGACGACTTCCTGGACACCAGCGGCCCACTCGTCCTGAAGTTCAATCTCCACTTTAATTGCATCCGTCTCGACCGGCTCAAATGTCACTTCATTGAAGCGATCCAGCTCCCTGGCATAGGGAACCTTGTTTGCCACGGGCTGGAAGTCCCCCGCAGCATCGCGATAGAGAATTCGCCAGGATTCCGGCAGCCGACAGGCGCCCGTATCGCTATCGTCGAACCAGTAGATTTTCAATTTCGAGAGTGTGTGCTTTTCGGGCCATTCGAACTGTATCCATTCCGTCACGCCCTTATGGGGCCAGAAATCCAATTGCAGCCCCGACGTGTCACGGGAACTGGTGGGAATGGTCTGATCTTTAATCGCGTCCAGGGAAACATGGACATAGGACGCCGTGGTCTGACTCACGTACGTCAGGGTGTCCGCCGGTTTGGGACGCGCCCCTTCCGGTGTCCGTCCGGGCCAGACCGTCATCTCGGCCCGTCCCCGATGGGCCCAGGCATAATAAGGGATGGCCATGAAGGGACGCTCGGAATGGGGGACGACCTTCCCGTCCAGCGTCCGCTTGGCCGTCCGGGCCATACCGCTAAGCGTCACCACGCCTCGCAACAGATCGGGGTGATAGTGGGACTCGATCGTCGCCTCGTCAGGAATATAGATATCCAGGACCTGATTCTCGTTATCCGGCCCCTCCAGGCAATAAACCACCGGCCCGCGCTCCAATGCGACTTTGCCCTTGTTCGTCGTAATGTTTTCATGGGAAAGGACCCGGCGAACAGGCATGGGGAAGCGCAGGTCAATCGTATCGCCCTTTTTCCAAGTCCTACGGATTTGGACATAGCCTTTTTCGATGGGAGCGCCGATGGGCGAGCCATTGACCCGAATGTCAACGGAAGCGTCCTTCTGTTCCATATACTGGTACAGATCACTGGGAACCGGTTGATTCTGAGCCCATCCCGGGATTCGCGTCAGAATGGCAAAGGAGGATGCCTTCTCCGGTTCCACCGTGATGCGAACGTCGCCCTGCCAAGGATACTGTGTCTCCTGACGAATGGTCACCGTGTTATCCGGCAGCGCAATCTCCGCGTTGCCGGCAATGTACAGGTTCACATAAAGATCCTGATCCTTTTGCGCGTAAATAAATCCCGGAACCGAAGGAATGAAACGGGCCACATTGGACGGACAACAGGCGCAGCCGAACCAGGGGCTTCTCTCATGGCCCGAGGATTCGAGTACATTCGGATAAAAGAAACGGTCCCCTTCCAGCGAAATCCCAGACAGGGTGGCGTTGTACAGCGTCCGCTCCAGAACGTCCATATACTTCCCGTCGCCCCGCATGAGAAACATCCGATGGTTCCAGAGAACATTGGCCACCGAGGCGCAGGTTTCGCAATAGGCGGTTCGGTTCGGCAGTTCATAGGCCCCGCCAAATCCTTCATGGCCCCCCGCCGCTCCGATGCCGCCCGTGATGTAAAGCTTCGTATCCACAACATCGTTCCAGATCGTGTCGATGGCTTTCACATAGGCCATATCGCCGGTCAGCGCGGCCACGTCGGCCATGCCGGTATACAGATAGGCGGCGCGAACCGAATGCCCCACGGCATGGGTCTGTTCGATCACGGGGATATGATCCTGACCATACTGACCATACAAACCACCCTTGCCATCCGGCCCCCGATTGCCCTGTCGCCCCCGCTGATCCAAAAAGAAGCGCGCCTGCTTCAGATATTTTTCGTCCCCGGTCACCCGGTACAGTTTGCACAAGCCGATCTCGATCTCCTGATGACCCGGCGGATCGGTGCGGCCATTTTCGTTGAACACCTCACAGATGAGGTCCGCATTCTTCAGCGCAATATCCAGAAACGTCCGCTCCCCGGTGACCTGATAATGGGCCACAGCCGCCTCATACATGTGCCCCATGCAATACTGTTCATGAATCCATGATATATTGGTCCAGCGGCTTTCCGGTTGACGCTCGGGAACCGAGTAAAAAGTAAACAGATAGCCGTCTTCCCATTGAGCCGCGCCCATAATCCGGATCAATTGATCCAGATACAGTCGCATCATCCGGTCCGGAGCGACCTGAAGTGAATAGGCGGCGCCCTCCATGACCTTGTACACATCCGAGTCATTAAAGTGAGTGCCTTCAAAGGGCCCTTCCAAAATCCCCGCCGCTTTCTCGAAGTTGCTGATGCGATCCGTCTCTTCGCACTTTTCAAAAGCATAAGGAATGGTCACGTTCCGACTGGTTTCCAGACGGTCCGTCCAGAAAACATCGTGGACCTGCACCTGATTAAAGGGAATGGGCTGGATATGGTAGTCCCGTCCTGACGCCTGGACGGTAACGTCATTGGCCCGAACCGACGCCAACAAAAAGAGCACGCTGAGACTACACAAACTAAGGCGATAGACTTTCATTCGACAACTCCTCTGGCCGGATATTGGTGATCCAGCCGGCAAAATAGTTTACACGTGTTAATAAATACGTTCTCCCCGTGGAGGTCAACATTTTTTTTACATCGGAAGGATAAACAAGCGTGGAATGGAACGCGCGCCGGGCGTTTCTCCCGCGTCATCCATGTCCATAAAAAGGAACACAACCCATGAAGAAAATGGCGTCGAGGCCCAGCGCGATGACTTCTTTTAGAGCATTTCTTTACGTTCTGTAACCACATGGCTTCCGTCATCTTTTTTTGAACCATGAAGAATAGAAGGAAAAGAAGATGGTTGCTCTAAACGCCAAGGCGTGATGACTTCTTTTTCAAACGCCAAGACGCGAAGACGCAAGGCGCCCCTGGGCGCGGCGCCGATGCCATATAAGGCCCGCGCCCCCGAAGCCAAACATCCGCCAAGCCCCGAAGGTGGCGACATATACAAGCCCA
>JADFCT010000268.1 GCA_017161665.1 Candidatus Sumerlaeota bacterium | reverse complement strand
ACAATCCACACCGCGGGATTTAATGAACGCCACTTCCGACGCCAGTTGGTCTCGATGGACCGCTTCCAATTCCCGATAGGCGCGAAAGGTCGCCGGCCAGTCAATATGCGCCGCGTCGATCTGGACACATCCGCAGTCAAATGACGCCGGACAGTATTCAAAACCGTCGCCCAGGTTGAGTCGAAAGAACCATTCCGGGACCATGGATCGAATGATGAGCCGATGGTCATGGGCCAAATACTTCAAGATCGCGACGGAACGGGCGGCATGTCCGAATCCATGGGACGAAATGTAATACAACAGAACGCTCATAAAAAAACCGTCTGGCCGTTCAGGACATTTTTAACGACCGAGTGACAAAACAATTGATCGCCTCAAAGCCGTTGTCTATTTTCTGTATCGGTTAGTTCAAAACTGCGTTTTTGCAATTCTCATGGGTCAGATACGCGCCGTTTATCGCAGAAAAGGATATTCGAATGGAACCGAAAAACAACGATGACTATGTGTTGAACTTGCGCCGGGCCTTGTTCCGTTATGGATCCCAGTTAACCCGGGATGTCCTTCAGGAAGCCGGCACGCCCGAAAAACTCAAACGGGCCTGCAATGACCTGGGACTGCCCCGGAAATTCGACACGGAACAGCGCATTCAGGGGCTTGTGGAGTATATCGATCGGGTGAACGAAATTGTTTTTCTCGACGAATGGCAGCGAAAAGTCGTCTGCAAGCAAGGCGATGAAATGGTTCACAAACTGACAGACGCCGGCCCCACACCGGACAATTATTATCCGCAGGTCACCTTTTCCCCCGACGATCCCAAGAAAAATATCAAGTACAGCGCCATCCGGCAACGGTATGCCAACACCTGCTCGGATGTGCCGATTCTCCCCAAAAACCAGAAGCGGGGCCCTGACAAAAAAACGACGGAATCCGGCGTTCCCACCCCCCCCAAAGATCCCCCGACCTGGCCGGAAATTGACCGCCGTTCGGGGAAGGAGCGCCGGTCGGGAAAAGACCGGCGAAACGAAGTGGATATCATTTTCAAAAACAAACGCTTCGGCAAAGATCGCCGGTCGGGAAAGGATCGGCGCAAAGACTGGAAGCCGAGCGCCTGACTACGGAATTGTCCAGCGAATCAGCGCCCCCGTTGAACCGGCATAGCCTCGCGTGTCGATGTGGAGATAGGGACTTTGCCGGCGCGCCTGAAAATCATGGTGCGAATAGATGCCCGCGCCCCCCAGTCGGGGATCCCCATCCTTCAGATAGTCCCTGTCCAATTCATCCACACAGGCCAGCAACAAACGAATATCGTCCAGGTCACTCACGCCGCTTTGGTTCAAATCGTCAAAAATCCGATCCTCGTCATCATCGATCACAATATCGACCGCTTTGCCATATTGGTGCATTGAAAAAGGCGCCTTCAAATTTTCGACCCCTTCCTCTTGAGACACCTTCAGATTATAGGCCGGGGGACGAAAGCCATAGATGAACTGGAATTTTTTTCGGCTCAATCCCTTTTGGGCAGCCCGTTGATGGAGGGCCTCCAGTTTCTCCACCAGCCCCAGATCCAGCGCAATATATTGGGGCAAACCAAGCGATCCCCATGGGAAATCATGCGCGAAATCTCCCAAGGTATAGTGCTCGGAAATACGAAGGTCCCGGTTCTTCCGGGTCACGGGATAAAAGCTGTCCGGAAGGCGATACGCTTCGGGGTGTTGCCGGGCCGTGACGGCGTTGACCGCATACCGAGGATCGTCCAGAGAAGGATAATGACCGATCTCATACCCATTGATAAAGCCATCGCGCAACAGTTCACTAGAAGCGGCGGCAACGACGGGAGCCGTCGCCCGGAGTTTCACGTAAACCATGCGTTGCGCATCGGGATGCGCCGATGAATCGCGCAGACGATAGGTCGCCTCATACGCGCAGTCCACAGCGCCGTCCCATCCGGCCTGGGGCCCCGTCCAAACCGTCTCCCGCTCACCGATGGTATCCAAGCGCCCCTCGGTACAGGTCCAGCGAAAGGTAGGCTCAAAGAACACATGGTATCGCGTATCCCGAAGGTAAGGATCGGACGCCACCGCAGTGAGCTTCACCCCCTGGCCCGCAGGGATCAAAGTCCCATCGCCCCCCGGATGGCCCGCCGCCACAATCCGCAGGGAGGCGGAATCGGCGTTTCCATAAGCGCGCCCCGATTCCAAAACGCCAACGGCCGGGGAGAAAATCCCTCCGGCCGCCAGCCCCAACAGTTGCCTACGATTCATTCGATTTCATCTTTCCGTATCATCAACGTCTGCTTGCCTGGAGTCGGGGTCATTTGCGTTTGCGTCGCCGCCGTCCCCTGGACCGTGAACCGGACTTCGGGGACCCATCGGTTTCAGTCGTCTCCTCGACATCCTCTTCGTCATACAGATCCGTTTCGCTCATTTCGTCCTCATACGCCTCGCCCTCTTCCCCGTCTTCCTCAAACGCATCGACGGACGCATCGCCTTCCTCCAAAGCCTCTTCACCATCCCGGTCCTCCTCCACCGCCACTTCCGCGTCGATCGCCTCGTCCACCTCCGCCTCGGAATGCTGCTGGGACGTGTCCCCTTCCCCTTGGGCCGTTTCGCCCTCGGGAGCCGGTTCGGAAACCGTCTCCGCCACCACCACGGTTTCTTCCGTTACGCCCGTCTGGGGGTATTCCTCGATTTCATCCGACCAATAGTGTTCGGCTTCCTTTTTGATGGACATGAAGCGATAAATCAGGAAGGGAATAATGATGGCGAGGAGGAAAACGATCAAAATCCAGGCGATCACCGTTCCCAATCCGCCGGTCTCCTGTTCTTTGAGAGGAACCACCGGCAGATTGCTTTCCATGGCCTTCAAGGTATGCTCGATCTCTTCGATGGACGCCTCCAGTTTATCCTGCGTCTTGGTGAGATCCGCAATTTTTTCTTCGATATATTTGATCTGATTGCGAGCGAGCAGGACATTGGTATCCAACTCCTCCGCTTCCGCGCGAATCACGGCGATATTCCCTGCGGCGACGTCCTGATCCGCCGGAGAACCTTTCGACGAACCACACCCGGAAAAGACGCCCGCCAGAATGGAGAGCCAGACAACCACAACCCAATTGCAACAGTAACCACGCATCATTTTTTCCTCCGTATCCTGAGTATCAATGCAAACTAATCCATGGACAGAACGGACCAACGGCTGCCACACTACCTGAAGATTGATTTGATTTTTTTCGATCCATACTTGAGGTGTCAAGGCTGATGTTTTTGAGACTGTTTTTACTTTTCACAACGGTTACCCTGCTGGAATTGTATCTGATTGTGCAACTGATGATTCATACCAGTCTGGGCTTTACCCTGCTCCTGGTCCTGGGGTCCGGGATTCTGGGCGCCTGGCTGGCTCGACGGGAGGGCATCCGAACATTAAACGCCATTCGCAACCAGCTGCAACAGGGACGCGTCCCCGCGGCACAGATGATTGACGGGATCATCATCCTGATGGCGGGCGCGCTCTTGCTGACGCCGGGCCTTCTCACAGATTTGGCCGGGTTGTCCGCGTTGATTCCTCAGGTGCGGGCCAGGATACGCAATAGACTCAAAGGTAAGTTCAAAGAAATGGTGGAAAGCGGCAACGCGACCATTATCATTCATCGCGGTCCCGAATAACAAAACGCCGCTCGTCGGCGGAAAGGCCGGAACGGCTTTTGATGATGCGCTCGCTACTGTTGGGAAAAAACTGGAGCGGGAGACGGGATTTGAACCCGCGACCCCGACCTTGGCAAGGTCGTGCTCTACCAGCTGAGCTACTCCCGCAAGGGGTCGCCATTTGTCTGGGATTTTGCATGGACGGCATCTGGAGCGGGAGACGGGATTTGAACCCGCGACCCCGACCTTGGCAAGGTCGTGCTCTACCAGCTGAGCTACTCCCGCATCATGGCGCCGCATCCCGCGACAAACGGAAGCGAGAGACTACGGATCAAAAGTGGGCATGTCAAGGCGTTATTTGCGAAATCCCGAAAAAATTCAGATGAATTGCACAAGCCGCTGAGCCTATAATCGGCTAACCGAAAGGACAAAAGATATGAGCGAACAACTGACCAAAGCCGCCATTGGGAAACTGGCATTCGATGAAGAAATCACCGGCGAAGAGACCCGGGCCATCGCGGAAGAAATTATGAGCGGCGGCGCCACGCCATCACAGATCGCCGCATTTATCACCGCCCTGCGAATTCGAGGTGAGACCACTGAGCAAATCGCGACGTTCGCCGAAGTCATGCGCGCCAAGGCCCATCCCATCAACACACCCGATGGTCCCATTCTGGACACCGTCGGCACGGGCGGCGACAGTTCCGGAACATTCAACATTTCCACCACCGCCAGTTTCATCGCAGCCGGCGCCGGCGCCGTTGTGGCCAAACATGGCAACCGGGGCGTCACCAGTTCATGCGGCAGCGCCGACGTGCTCAAAGCGCTGGGGGTGCGGATTGACGCGCCGATTTCCGTCATGGAACGCTGCCTCGCCGAAGTCGGAATCTGCTTTCTGTTCGCTCCTGTCTTCCATTCCGCCATGAAACATGCCATCGAACCCCGACAGGATATTGGCATCCGCACGATCTTCAATTTGCTGGGGCCATTATCCAACCCGGCTGGCGCCAATCACCAGATGATCGGTGTCTATGATGAAGATTTGACGGAAGTCTTCTGTCAGGTCCTTAAGACGCTCGGGACCACCCGCGCCTTAGTCGTTCACGGCTCCGACGGCCTGGACGAAATCACCACCACAACGGTCACGGAAGTATCCGAACTGCGTCCCGATGGGGATATTGACACCTATGTGCTCGATCCCAGCGATTACGGGATCCCGATTGTCGAGCCGATCGACTTGCTCGGCGGCGGTCCTCCAGAAAACGCAAAAATACTGACGAGTATCCTCGGGGGCGAAAAAGGTCCCAAGACCGATATCGCCCTGCTCAACTCCGCCGCTTCCATTTATATCGTGGGACTGGCGGAATCGATCGGAGCCGGCCTGGGCATGGCTCGCGAATCCATCGCCTCTGGAGCGGCCCGCGACAAGTTGGAGCAATTCATCAAACTCTCCAACTCTT
>JADFCT010000267.1 GCA_017161665.1 Candidatus Sumerlaeota bacterium | reverse complement strand
TTTTTGGGCCTTTCACAATCGCCAATGTTTATAGGGCTATCGTGAAACAGTACGGTGGACCTCTGCTCCACCACTTCAAGCCGTCAGAATCACACCTTTTCACCCCCACACAACGCGAATGATCGGATGCGCCTGGACGTCGCTTAATCCGCTTTTTCAGAATCGGCCTTTGGGCGATGGCTGCGTTGGGGATGCTGCAGGGGGAGGGCTTTACGCCTGTATTTTTCCAAAACGCGCGTCCCACGGCAGACGGTCGCCCTGAATACAGACATCATCGCCGAATCGTTGAATTCGGATTTCATGAAGGACGGCGGCCTGCCCCATGAGATCCTGACCCCAACCGGCGATGGGGGGGCGTCCCCCCGGGATGCGCGCCCCGATGATTTTCGGCGCAATGAAGACGATCAGGCGATCGTAGCATTCCGCGCCAATGAGCGAACCATGAATGTGCGCGCCCCCTTCGACAAAAAGGGATTGAATCCCTTCGGCGCCCAGGCGGCGGATGGCGGTGGGGAGGTGAATCCGGACCGGACCGGTCGTCTCGCCATCGGGATTCTCGATCACGAGGACGGTTCGCCCCAGCGCTTCGTGGGCTTTCACGCGGTCGGACGGCGCGGCGCGGGTTACGAGGAACCAGGTGGCCCCACCCGTGGCGGGATCGGCGCACTTCGCGTCCAGCGGCGTTTCCAGCCGGGCATCGGCGATGACGCGAATCGGTTGCGGGCCGTTGTAACCGGGCAGGCGGACATTGAGGGACGGATTGTCGGCCCGCACCGTGCCAATGCCGGCCAGAACCGCGTCCGCCTGCTGACGCAGTTCATGAACATGGCGCCGTGAGTCCGCATTGGTGATCCATTTCGAATCACCCGTCGAGGCGGCGATCTGTCCGTCCAGCGTCATGGCGTATTTACAGATCACCAGGGGACGACCGGTCAGATGGAATTGCATAAATCCTTCGTTGAGGGCGATGGCGTCATCCCGACAAACGCCAATTCGCGTCGCCATGCCCGCAGCCTCGATCAGGGCCATCCCCCGGCCCGAGACCTTGGGGTTGGGATCGCCCACGGCCACGACCACCCGCCCCAGCCCCGCGTTCACGAGGGCCTCCGCGCACGGCGGCGTACGGCCATGATGGGAACATGGCTCCAGGGTCACATAGATCGTCGCGCCCCGGACGGATTCCGTGGCATCGCGTAGCGCCTCGATTTCCGCATGGGGCGCCCCGGCCCGATGATGAAATCCCCGGCCGATGACCCGTCCATCACGAACGATCACGGCGCCCACCGCCGGATTAGGCCACGTCCGCCCGCGGGCCTGGGCGGCCAGTTCCAGAGCCATTCGCATAAATCGTTCGTCATCGGAAAATGACGGCGTCATATTCTGCGCCCGTTCAAGAAGTTTTTTGGCGTTGGCTGACTGAATGCGGCTGACGATGGGCGGTCGTCAAGGCTTTTTCGAGCATATTCGCGCTGATTCGCGTCCATTGGCGGTTATGACGAAGAGCGAACGATGAATTCGCGGTCGAAGTCTTTCCACACCGGCTCCATTCCCCGGGCCTCGATGGCTTGGGCGACCTGGGCGGGGGCGCGGCTGTCCTCGATATCGAACTGCCGCCCGCTGCCGTCGGCCGTATAGCCGCCGGGATCGGTCTTGCTGCCGGCGCTCATGCGGGTCACGCCCAGGCCGATCATGTTGTCGCGGAAGGCGGCGGATTCCCGCGTGGAAAGGACCAGTTCGGCGTCCGGCGCCATCAGCCGCATGACGAAGAGCATGTGGGCCAGATCGCGCTGGGAGACTTTGAACTCCGGCGCGAAGTGATGGGCCGATTCCAGGATGCGGGGGAAGGAGATGGCGATCCGGCTCTTCCAGAATTTCCGCATGAGAAAGCGGGCGTGATAGGCGGTAATAACCGCCTCAAATCGCCAGTCCGACAATCCCAGCAACACGCCAATTCCGAGGGAACGGAAGCCGGCTTCGCCGCCGTTTTCCATGGCCAAAATCCGCTTGTCGTAATGGCGCTTGGGGCCGGCGAGGTGATAGTGGGCGTAACGCTCCCGGTCATAAAGTTCCTGGTAGAGCGTCAGGCCATCGACGCCCGCCGCGGCCAGTGCGGCGTACTCCTCGGTGGACATGGGCTGTATCTCGATGGAAATCGAATCGAACCGGCGGCGCAGCCCCTGGACAACGTCCAGCAGATAGGGGATGCTGAGATAGCGGCGATCCTCGCCTCCCACCAGGAGGATATGACGGAATCCCTCGTCGTGGATGGCGTCGGCTTCCTTCATCGCCTCGGCGACGGTCAGCGTCCGTCGTTCCACGTCTAATTCATGAGAAAAGCCACAATACGCGCATTTGTTGACGCATTCATTCGACAAATACAAGGGCGCATACAGTTGGATCACCTTGCCGAACCGACGTTCCGTGATGTGGGCGGAGCGACGCGCGAGTTGCTCGATACATCCGTCCGCTGCGGGCGACAGCAGAGCAATAATGTCTCCCTCGTCCGGGCGTTCTCGGGTCAGGGCCCGTTGCACATCGTCGGGCGTCACGGCCTCCAGCGCCCGGCGGATGGCGCTGAAATCCAGTTGCTGGAGTTTATCAAGAAAGGTCACGATGACGCCACCTCGTCCGTCAGGAAACCGGTGACCGGGCTGGACGCCCGGGCCAGACGGCTTTCGCCGCCGGGGCCGGCTTCGCGCGCCAGAACAGCGGCCTCGACGGCAAGCCGGAAGGCCTCGGCCATCCGGACCGGATCATCGGCAATGGCAATGGCCGTATTGACCAGCACAGCGTCGGCCCCCATTTCGATGGCTTCGGCGGCGTGGGACGGCATCCCCAGCCCCGCGTCCACCACCACTGGCACCCCCGCCTGTTCAATGATGATCGCCAGTTGATCGGCGGTTCGAATGCCGCGGTTGGAGCCGATCGGCGCGGCCAACGGCATCACCGTGGCGCAACCGGCGTCTTCGAGACGGCGCGCCAGAATGGGATCGGCGTTGATATACGGCAGCACGACGAAGCCATCCTTGATGAGTTCCTCGGCGGCCTTGAGCGTTTCCACCGGATCGGGCAGGAGATAATTCGGATCGGGCGTCACTTCGAGTTTCACCCAATTAGTCCGACAGGCGGCCCGGGCGATTTTGGCCAGCCGCACAGCCTCGGCGGCGTCGCGGGCGCCGGACGTATTGGGCAAGAGCCGATATTTCGTAAAATCCAACGCCGACAGCGTGTTGTCGTTGGGATTGTTTAAATCCACCCGGCGCAACGCGACCGTCACCAATTCCGTCTGGGACACATCAATGGCCCGAGCCATGATCTGTGGCGAAGGGAATTTGCCCGTTCCCACAAAGAGCCGGGATTTCAGCGTCACGCCATCTATGATCAAATCGTTCATCGTTATCATCCTGTTTTTGCGTTCGGAAATATTGAGTCGCTGGCGGAGCGCTTCGGCGCCGTCACGCTTTTTGCGCGCTGCGCGGCAAAAAACGCGCCGGCGCCTTAGTCGCTATTCGTCAGACCCAGGGCTCCGCTCCCTATCGGTCGCTCCACCCTGGGCTGGTATCTGTCGCCGCCTTCGGGGCTTTGCTGATGTTCGAATCCTGGGGCGCGGGCCTTATCGGACAGCGACGCCGCACCCCGGTTTGCTTTGCGCCTTAATGTTTACATCGAAACCACGTGTCCCGCCTCGTTGTACTTTGCGTCGCCGCGCCTTGGCATTATGAAACATCAATCGCGTCCCGCCTCGGCGTCATTTTCATTATTTGTTGTGTCCCTTTTTTAGGCCATAGGAAACTCATTAGTCTGCGCGACCTTCACATTATCTGCGTCTCTTGGGTATAAGGTTTTTCTCACTTTTACCGTAGAGACGCAGCTGGAAGCAGAGCCATTTTTCGACAGAACGGGGCGCCTCTCATCCCCCGCCGACAAACCGTATGATCTCCAGCGTGTCGCTTTCAGCCACCGAAATGGCCGCATAATCGGCTTCCGGCTCCAGGACCACGCCATTGTGTTCGATCACCAGATGGCTACGATCCACGCCCATAGCCGCCAAGACATCCTGTATGGAGGCGCCGTCCATCATGTCCTGTGGTTTCCCATTCACGTTAATCATCATGTCACATCATCCGATACAACCTGATCCGGCTCCAGGATCAAGCGAACAATCACATTCGCCTGATGTCCGGCCGCCACGGCCACCCGCGGGGCTAACAATCCCACGCCCGGGCGCACGCCACTTTCTCCGTCGCCAATCAAATAAACATTATCGAACACGCGCCGGATCCGAATCGCGTCCGAAGGTCCATACCCGGCGATCCCGGAGACGGTCACCAGGGGAATGTGGCTCAGTTCCTTGCGCGCCGCCAACGTGATGGCCTGCTTCATGCGCGGATCATCAAAGCACTCAGCGATCACGTCACAATGGGCGAACACCCGGGGGATCGATGACCGGGTCAACCGCTCATGGATCGGGGTTAATCGGACCAACGGATTGATTCGGGCCAGATTCGCCGTCAGGGCCTCCACTTTGCGTTCGCCGATCTGATCGAGAAAGAATTGCTGGCGGTTGATGTTGCTCGGCTCGACCACGTCAAAATCAACGAGAAGCAACTCCCCCACTCCGATGCGCGCCAGCGCCACGGCCACGGTGCTGCCCAGCCCGCCGCAACCGGCGATCCCCACCCGGGCGCCTTTGAGTTTCTCATAAACGCCACGACCATGGCGCGCCGTAATCAATGATTCCAATTCCTCTGGCGACGGCGCCTCTCCGCGCTTAATCAGAACCAGCGCATCCCCCTCCTCCAGGACCACATCCTCGGTGAGGGGACAGCTGTTCAGGATCAGGACATCCGCGTCGGATTTAGAGTGATCGCGGACAGTGAACACCGTTGATCCCCGCGGGATGGCTAGCCGTTTTTCATTCAATTGAATCGTGATGTTCTCGCTCGAATCGGATATAATCGGGCGGTCGTTCGGTTTGTCCATTAAACGCCAGGTACTCTTCGGTTGTTATTTAACGCAATTCAGCCACATAGACGCGCGATATGGAAGGTAGGAGCCCCCCTCCGCGCCGGTCAATAAGAATATGGCGCAAACGTCACAACCGCGATCCTCAATTTGGCGAAGTTAGGGAAA
>JADFCT010000266.1 GCA_017161665.1 Candidatus Sumerlaeota bacterium | reverse complement strand
CGGATCGAGAACATAGGCCAATATGGCCCCCGCGAAAAAGGGCGCGAAGATATTAACAATGGCCACGATGAATCCCTTGAAGAAATACAAGGCCACAATCGCTCCCGCAGCCACCAGCATCCATCCCAACACGATCCCCACCCGCCTGAGTTGGTTATCCAGTAGTTGCGAATCCTCGCGTTTTTCTTTCACAGCACTCTCCTTTCAAAAACATACCGGCACACAGAGCTCCAGCGGCCCATTATTCCTATACGGTCGTTGAAGAAGACGCGAAGACCGAACGCGCGCGCTCAGGATGCCCCCTACAGAGTTTTTTTCTGACGCGAAACGGCCATTCTCCGAACGCATTCCCATCGACCCGTGGATCTTTGCCATATCCGGAGTCATGCCCGCAAATGAAAAGCGCTGTCAAGGATCGGGATAGCTGTCTGCCGGCGCCACTCGTTCCGAATCGAACACAGCCTGTCCTCCCTGCACCAGTCCCCGCAGTTCCATCGCCTCGTTGATGATCTGCCATTGGTATTGCTTGGGGATTGTCCAATCCGGCGCAAGCCGCCGGTCGTCGGGCGCATCCCCCACCACGCGTTCGATGACGACCGCCGGTCCCAACCGCGCCAGCATCTCGCAGGCGCAATGCAGGTATTCCTCCCGCGACATCATTGGGAAAGGTTGGCTTGAAAACTCGCGCCCCAACCGGCTGTCCGGCGTCAGATAAAGGTTGTGGATTTTGACCCCCTCCACGCCGAGCGCATTGATCAAATCCGCGCAGGCGTACACATCCTCCGGACGATCGCCGGGCAAGCCAAAGATCACGTGAGCGCAGACTCGAAGCCCGCGATCATGGGCCCGGCGCGTGGCGTCGACAAAATCTTCGGGAGTATGGCCACAGTTCATCGCCGCCAGCGTGACCTTGTTTGTGGTCTGAAGGCCAAATTCGACGCGCACTTCCCGGAGCCGCTTCACATAGTCGGCTAACACATCCAAAGCGCCGTCGCTCAGGCAATCGGAGCGAGTCGCCACGGACAATCCGATCACGCGTTCATCACACAAGGCTTGATCGTAAGCCCGCCGTAACACATCAGGCGAAGCGTATGTGCCAGCGTAGGATTGGAAATAAGCGATAAAGTGTTTGGCTTTGAAGCGTTTTTCGAAACGATTGATCATACGACGCACATAATCGCCGAGGTCCATGTCGCCTTCGGAATAGGCGGCCGCCGCGCCCTGGGAATCACAAAAGGCGCACCCCCCCACCCCCAGGGCGCCATCGCGGTTGGGGCATGTAAATCCATAATCGATCGCAATCTTATGGACTCGTTCGCCATAGCGTTCGCGAAAGTAGGCGGAAAGCGTTCGAACCCGACTGGCCGAAGAAGGTTTCACGAGAAGACAGATCACACTCGCCACGGGGCGACAAAATAAAAAGCCCGAGCCGATATACGTACCGACCCGGGCCCAGTCATACGTCCCTTGGGTCAGGAATTCAACACCGAGGCATCCTCCTGGCAGCATCGCTGTCCTTCTTGAGCCAGAAGATGACCGGCGAACATGCCGGATGAAAAGGCCTGTTTTAACCGGCGACCGTTATCATCGTAACAGAAAAAGCCTCGCTGAGTTTTCATGCCCAGATAACCGGCCCGAACCATCATGCGTAGCAACGGGCATGGCCGAAACCGCGGCTCGCCCAGTTCCTTGAACAACATCTCGAACCAGAGCAGCAATTCATCCAGGCCCATCTGATCGGCCAGTTCCAGCGGTCCCTGCGGAAAATCAAAGCCCAGTCGCATGGATTTGTCCACGTCTGCAATACTGGCGGTTCCCTCCATGACAATGTGCATGGCTTCGTTGAGAAACGGCAGGATCAGGCGCGTCGTCACATAGCCGGGATATTCATAGACTTCAATTCCCGTCCGCCCGACCATGGACACGAACTCTTTGACCCGGGCCACCGTCTCGCTGGAGGTTTGAAGGCCCCGGACGATTTCAACCAGTTTGCTCCGATGCGCGGGTGGCAGGAAGTGAATGCCAGCGATTCGCTCGGGGCAGTCACAAAGAGCGGCTAATTTGGTGACCGACAGGGTGGATGTGTTGGAACAAAGAATCGTGCCGGGCGCCAGTTTCGGCATGATCGAACGCAGGATCTCACCCTTGATTTCGAACTCGTCGCGCACAGCCTCAATAATAATGTCCGCCTTGAGCAGTGGCTCGTCCTGAGTCGTATGCCGAATCCGGGACAGTGTGGCGGCCTTCTCGCTGGGCGTAATGCTCCAACGCTGAATCCGCTGATCCAGGATTTGTTCGATGGACCGCCGGGCCTCCTGGGCCAGATCTTCGGTCAATTCTTTGAAAATCACATTCAAACCGGCCTGAGCAATGCCCTGAATAATCCCCTGCCCGGTTTTTCCGGCTCCGATAATCCCCACCAAAGTAATCATAAAATCAGTTCCTCTATGACGCGGGCGCAAGAAAATCACGCTCTCATTTAAATGAAAGACTCGTTGCCATATTGAAACCGAATAAGCCGCAAGTCAACCCGATTGCGTGGTGAGCCGACCGTTATTTTCCCGCCTCAGGAAAGGACGGACGCCTGAGCGATTCCTGAAAATCGACCCCACACCCGGCGAAAAGGACGTTATCGCGTTTCGCGTTTCAACGTCGCATATCGCTGCCGCATTCGCTTCAATACATCAGCATATTCGGGCTTGCTCGCCAGATTTTCCTTTTCATAGGGATCCTTTTCCAGATCGTACAGTTCCTCGTAAACCGGCTCTTGTGTATAGTATTTCAGATACTTCCATTTGAGGGAAATGACGCCCTCCGTCTCCGGGATGCGGCCACCGGCCCCGAAAGGATGTTCATAATAAAAATCCGATCGCCATTGTCGGGCCGAGCCATCCAACGCCGGCGCCAGATTCCGCCCCTGCATCCCGGCGGGCGTCGGAACACCGGCCAGGCTCAGAATGGTCGGCGCAATGTCGATATTCAACGCAATCTCGTCGCGTCGCTGGCCTTGCTGGGTTTTCGGGCGGCGCGGATCGTACACCACCAGTGGCACACGGACCGATTCATTGTGTCCGTACCATTTGCCGGCCCAGCCGTGTTCGCCCAGGAAGAAGCCATTATCGCCAGTATAGACGATAACGGTATTGTCGTCCAGCCCCCGCGCCTTCAATGTCTCGCGAATGCGTCCCACCGCCACGTCCACGCCGTACAGGAGGCGATAGTACCCCTTTACGGATTCCTGATATTTCTCGGGCGTTTCGAAGCGAATGCGCCAGCGCCGCCGCGCCTCGGTCTTTTCGTCTTTCAGAAAATCCGGCATCCGATCGAAGTATTCCGGCGCGCCCGTTTCCGACTCAGGAATCGTCACGTCTTTGAACATATCCTTATAGGCGCGATCGTAGATGAACTGACGCGGATCACCGTCTTGAACATGAGGGGCCTTGAAACTGACGGACAGGCAGAAGGGCTGGTCGGCAGAACACCCCTCAAGGAACTCCACAGACTGTTCCTCCATGATTTTGGTCAGGTGTTTGTAGTTCCCGTCCTTGTCTTTTTGTTCATAAATCGGCTGGCCGGGAATGCCGCGCCAATAGTCAAAGCCCTCTTTGGGCATGGATTGGGCATTGCCCACGCCATACTTGCCGATGAACCCCGTGCGATAACCGGCGGCGCGCAGGAGCATGGGATAGGTCTGCGCCTGAGCCTCCGCGCTGAAGGGCGTGGCAAAATCTCCAATCCCGTTTCGATTCACATATTGACCCGAGAAAATGCTGGCCCGGCTGCAACAACAGATGGACGTGGTTACGTAACAGTTTTCGAACAACGCCCCCGCGGCGGCCATGGCGTCGATGTTCGGCGTTTGGATGATCTTGTTTCCCATACACCCCAGCGAATCCCACCGCTGATCGTCGGTAAGAAGAAAGATGATGTTCGGTCGTTTCTTTTCTTGCGCGAAAGCGGGCCGCGCGCCACCGGCCCAAGCCACGGCGCCCGCGCTGCCAGCCGCCATCAGGTGTAGAAAACGCCGTCGATTCAAATGTGATTGAGTCACTTTTCAATTCCTTTCAATTTGAAGATAGGGAGTCGTTATCCCAGGAAATAAGTCTCGGCTTGCCCTCGCCCAATAGAATTTCGGCTCCTTTATCGGTTACCAACAGATTCATTTTCCATCCGAAATCATGAATGCCCGGCGCAGCGAGATGGCCTCTTCTTTCAATGCCGTTCAAACGGAACGCATAGTCATAGGATTCGAATTTCAGGAACCGGACCTTCCGATGTCCGGGCTCAACCCGGCCAACGGAAACCGTCGCGCCATACGCCTCACTCTCCCCTGTGTGAATAAGGGTCACATTCCTCAGGGGAAATGTCGAGCCGTTTTGAATGATCACGGCATCCTGGCGAAGCATGATAAAAAACAAGAGACTCAACCCCACATTGGCCATGGAGAGAATCAGGACCGTCATGGCCGTCGCCGTCAAAAACAACCAGCCCCCATAGCGCCGCGCCGGAACCAGCAGGCAGACAAGATTGAAAAGGCTCGCAGCAGCCCCAACATAGCTGGGAAGGATATTGAACAGGCCCAGCCTGGCGATGATCGGATGCATGGTTTGCCAAAAAACGGCGTAAATCGGCAGCCAGATCCCATTGGGCGCCACCGCGCAGATGATGGCCCAGCGCCAATGCTTTTGCCCTTGTGTCATGGGGCCAATGACCCCTGAGTTTGCGCGCCTTCTTGATTCAGTTTCTTCCTGAAGTCGGTCTGATACTTCCGCAAATACGGATCGTCTGGCGACATTTCCACAGCTCGATCAATGTGTCGGCTGGCCGCATCCTTCTCGTTTCGTTCCGCATACTGCTGGAACAACAACATGTGGACACGGGGCGTCTCTTCACAGACCTCCAGACAGAGTTGAAGCGCCTGAATGGCGCGATCGGCATTTCCGGTGATCCGATAGGCTTGCGACAGGGTCACGTAATCCCGCGATCCCATGACCACGCCCAGATCAATAACCCGCTCGAACTGCCGAATCCCTTCCTCAAACTCTCCGACCATCATCAGCCGATTGGCCAGTCTCAATTTCAGCAGCGCGTTATCCGGTTGCTGGATATCGGCTCGCTTCAACTCCTGGAGTTC
>JADFCT010000265.1 GCA_017161665.1 Candidatus Sumerlaeota bacterium | reverse complement strand
AAGCGGGAGCGCTATAACCGTTATGGCTTTGAGGGGTTGGGCAGCACCTTCGGTTCCGGTGGGTTCCAGTGGAGTGATTTTACGCACTTCGGGGACTTCGATGATATTCTGGGCGATGTGTTCAGTTCCTTTTTTGGCGGGGGCCGCAGTCAGCGCACGGCGAACCGAGGCCGCGATTTGCGCGTTTCCCTTCAGATTTCGCTGGAGGAATCGTTCAAGGGGACGGAAACGACGCTGTCGTTGACCCGTCTGGAGGAATGTGAGACCTGTGACGGTTCAGGCGCCGGACCGGGATCGTCGCCGCGGACCTGTCCGCAGTGTAATGGGCACGGTCAGCTCCGTATGACGCAGGGTTTTTTCAGCATCAACACGACGTGTGACCGTTGCGGCGGCTCGGGTTCCATTATTGACACCCCTTGCAAGGAGTGTTCGGGCCACGGTCGGGTGAACGTGCGTTCCAAACTCAAGGTCAATGTCCCGGCCGGTGTCGAGCATGGGATGAAATTGCGTCTGTCAGGGGAAGGCGAGGCGGGCGTGAAGGGCGGTCCCCGTGGGGATCTTTACGCGATCATCAATGTGGAAGAGGACGCGCGCTTTCGCCGCGAGGGCGAGGATCTGATCTGTGAGGTGCCGATCAGTTTTTCCCAGGCGGCCCTGGGAGGCACGACCATGGCGCCGTCGTTTCATGGCGACCAGGAACTGACGATTCCGCCCGGGACACAGACGCACAAGGTGTTCCGCATCCGAGAGCGCGGGATGCCGTCCCTGCGCAATCCGCAAAAGTATGGCGATCTCTATGTGCGGGTCATTGTCTATACCCCGGAGCGTCTGAGCGAGGCGCAGCGGGAATTGTTTCAGCAGTTGGCGGAGACGAATGAGGAGTTGCCGACGCTGAATGGGAAGAAAAAAGGATTCTTTGGTCATTTGCGCGATTCCTTCGATCAATTGAAAAAAGACGTGATGGGGTAGTCCCCCGCGCGCAGGCGCCGGTTTTCATCCGGGCCGTTTTCTTCTTGCGAGCCGAGCGCTATGAGCGTGTATGTCTGCCTGCCCTGTTACAATGAAGAGAAGAGCCTCCCCCCGCTTCTGGATCATTTTTCGGATTTAATCGGGAAAGAGAGCGCGTCGTTCACCCTGATCACCGTCAATGACGGCAGCGTGGACGGGACACAGTCGGTTCTTGAAGATCACGCGACGCGCCTGCCGATTCGGATAATCTGTCACAATGGCAATCGCGGCCTGGGGCCGGCGATCCTGAGCGGTTTTCAAGAAGCCCTGGCCTTGGCCGAATCGGACGACGATATGGTTGTCTGTATGGATGCGGACGACACGCACTCGCCTTCGTATATTCCTGAAATGCTGGATCGAATTCGCGCGGGGGCGGACATGGTCATTGCCTCGCGTTATCAGCCCGGTTCGCGTCAACAGGGCGTGCCGCCCTTCCGGCGGTTTCTCAGCGCGGTGGCCCGCCGACTGTTCAGCTGGTTCCTGCCCGTGCCCGGGGTTCGGGATTATACCTGTGGCTATCGCGCCTATCGCGTGGGCTTGCTCCGCCAGGCGATGGCTGTTTTCGGCGACCGGCTCATCGAACGCCGGGGATTCGCCTGTACGGATGAAATTCTGATCAAACTGTCTTCGCTGACGGAGAGAATCGAAGAGATTCCTTTTGTGTTGCGTTATGACCTCAAGGGCGGACAAAGCGCCCTGCCTCTGTTTACCACAGCATTGGCCACCCTCAAACTCATTTATCATGGCCGCCGGTTGCGTCGCCAAGCCCGTCACCGCGCGCGACGGGTCGCCGGCGCCTCTGATTCCACAACCGACCGCTGATCCTGCGCGCGCGCCCGAGGCGCTTATGTGCTCTTCAGACCAATCATCCCCACCGCGCATTTCTTTGCCCGAACCGCTGCCCATGAGTCGGCAGGATATGGATCGGCGTGGCTGGGACGCCTTGGATATTCTGTTGGTGACGGGAGACGCCTATGTGGATCATCCCGCCTGGGGGGTGGCCTTGCTGGGCCGTCTGCTGGAAGCCGAGGGATGGCGTGTGGGCGTGTTGGCTCGGCCGTCCTGGGATTCGTCCAGGCCGCCGGGGGCGGAGTGGACGGATATGGGGCGGCCCTTGCTTTTCGCGGGGGTGACGGCCGGTTGTGTTGATTCCATGCTGTCGCTCTATACGGCGGCCCGGCGGGTTCGCCGGGATGATCCGTATGCGCCTGGCGGGCGAAGCGATCCGACGCCCGGCGATCCCGGTCGGCCCAAGCGGGCCGTTATTGTTTATACGAATCTCGTCCGGCGCCTGTTTCCCGGACTGCCCGTCGTGATTGGCGGCATTGAGGCCAGTCTTCGGCGCCTGGCGCATTATGACTACTGGACGGATCGCGTCCGGCGGTCCGTTCTCCTGGATTCCAAGGCGGATCTGCTGGTCTATGGCATGGGGGAGCGACCGATCGTCGAAATCGCCCGACGGTTGCGGGTGGGGGAGCCGCTGGACGGAATTCGCGGCACGGTTCAGGCGTTGCGTCCCGAGGCGGCGAGCGACTTGGTTGGCCCGGAGGCGGTTCGATTGCCGTCCTTTGAGGAAGTGGCTTCGGACAAAGAGGCCTTTATGCGCGCCGCGCTCGAGAACGAGCGGCGCCAAAATCCCTGGTGTGGGGCGCCCCTGCTTCAGCGCCATGGGGACCGCGAAGTGGTGGTTCATCCGCCGTCCCTGCCGTTGGCGTCGGAGGAACTCGACCGGATTTATGAGCAACCCTTTACGCGCCGTCCCCATCCGGCTTATACGCAAGCCGTTCCGGCGCTGGAGTCCGTCCGTCATTCGATCGTGGTGGTTCGTGGGTGTTTCGGCGGTTGCGCTTTTTGCGCATTGGGAAGCCATCAGGGAAAATTCATCCAATCCCGCAGCAAGGCGTCTGTTTTGCGTGAGGCGCGTCGGCTGATACAGTCCTCCGATTTCCGCGGAACGATCAGCGACCTGGGCGGTCCGACGGCCAATATGTACGCGCTGGGCTGTTCGTCGGACAAAGCGTCGTCGAAATGTCAGCGTCCGTCCTGCCTGTATCCGAATGTGTGCCCCTCATTGAACACCAACCATCGGGCGCAGATTGAACTGCTCCGCGCCGTCCGGGAACTGCCGGGCGTCAAGCACGTGTTTATCGGGTCGGGTATTCGCCATGATCTGGCGCTTCTGGATATCAAGTATCTGGAGGAACTGACACGGCATCACGTGAGCGGCCATCTCAAGATCGCGCCCGAACATGCGACGCCGTCGGTGTTGCGACTGATGCGGAAGCCTCCCTTTGAAGTCTTTGACCAGTTTTGTGAGACCTTTGAGCGCATTTCGAAGTCTGCGGGAAAGGAACAGTACGTTCTGCCTTACTTTATCGCCGGGCATCCCGGGGCCGATCCCGAGGCGGCGGAGGGGTTGCGGCGCGTCTTGCGTGAACGGGGACTGCGTGTGGAGCAGGCTCAGGAATTTATTCCCTCCCCCATGACGTTGTCCACTGCGCAGTATTATACGGGACTGGATCCCGAAAGTCTGTGTCCCATTCCGGTACCTCAATCGGACCGCGCCCGGCGGGCGGAGAAAAACGCCATTACGGGCGGAGTGGGGGGGCGTCACCAGAAAAAGGGCGCGCCCACGCGCGCCAAAGGGAAACCCAGGAACCGCCGTTGAATCGTTGGGGGGCTGTGTCAGGAAGGGGGCGGTGTCGGTGGGCCGGTGGCCGCTGGCGTCGTCGCCTCGAATGTGGGAGTGGGCGGAGGGGTGGCCGGAGGCGTGGCGGCGCCTTTGGCGCCGGGGAGCCGGACCGGGGGACGTGGGCCGGATCGGGACACCAGCACGGTGACTTCTTCGAGGGTGGAATAATCCAGGGCCGGTTCGACGTCGCCGACCATTTTTCCCGATTCATTGATTCGGCTGCCTACCAGTTTCCCGATGAGCAGGCCGCCGGGGAAAAGCGATCCGGTCAGGCCGCTTGTCACGAGCATCTCATTGTCGGCCTGAACAGAAGTCTGTACGCGGGCCAGAAACTCCAGCCGATGGTGGCCGCCGCCCACGCCGCTGACGACGCCCAGGCGGCGGGAATTGTGAAGGCGCGCGGCCACGTGGGAGTTGGGATCGGACAGCAATTGCACATAGGCTGTGGGTGTGGTCACATCCCGCACAATACCGATCAGGATATTGCCACTGTAGAGGACGGGCATCCCGGGCGCGATGCCGTAGTTGGCGCCACGGGAGATCAGCAGGCCCTGACCGATGCCGTCGCGATCGCCTCCGCACACCAGCGCGAGGATGGGCTCAAAATCCGCATCCAGCGGGGGAACCTTGATACTGGTCGCTTCCATTAGTTGCGTGGCCATGCGGGAAGTGGCCTTGAGTTCCTGTTTCAGCTGGGCGATGTGAGACGTGCTGCGAACCCCATCGGGCAGGGTGTCGCCAGCGACGATCATTTCCGTAATGCGTTCGAGCCGAATGACCGTATCACTGGTATAGGTGAGTTCCAGATTCAGGCGATCGATTTCTTTTTCATACGCCCGTTGAAGGGAATAAAGCCGGCGGCCTTCGAGGATGGAGGTAATGAATTCACTCGTCTGCCACCGGACGGAGGCGTTGAATTTGAGGACGGGGGAAATCAGGACGATCAGGGACTGGCCCAGCAGACCGCGCTCCGTCCATGGGCGTCGGGACTGGACCATCAGGGTGGTGGACCAGAACAGGATGACTCCCAGGAGCAGCCAATCGATCCATACACGTATTTTCCGACTCATGGGATCCCCAATTGGCGCAAAAACGGGTCAGGCCCCGTGGGAGAACGGGGCCGCCGTGTCAATGCGTGTGAAAATCTTCGAGTTTCGAGATCAGGTCGATGAAGTCCAGGGTGGTGCCTGTTCCCATGACGATGGCCGTTTCAGGTGATTCACACAACCGGACCGGCAGGCCCGTCTCTGCATGGATCACGCTGTCCAGACCGCGGAGTTGCGATCCGCCGCCGGCCATAACGATCCCGGCGCTGGCGATGTCGGCAGCGAGTTCGGGGGGGGTCTTTTCCAGCACGCTTTTGACGGCATCGACGATGATCGAGATCGGTTCGGCCAGGGCCTCGCGGATTTCTTCGGAGGAAATGTCGATTTGCC
>JADFCT010000264.1 GCA_017161665.1 Candidatus Sumerlaeota bacterium | reverse complement strand
AGGGAGGCGCCGAGCTCCTTTTCCGATACGGCGTACAGAATCCGCAAATGGGTCGCCGGTTTGTGATTCGTCGCCTCGAATCCGAATTTACAGGTTCGCGGATCGATATGCCGGAATTCCACGTCATGAGTGGGCGAATAGACCGTGACGATGGGCGCGTCGGCGTCGATAGAGCCACTCACGCTGACCTGACCAATGGGCGCTTCAGCCTGCTGGCGGCCCACCAGGGGGAAGGTGAATTCCGTCAGACCGAATTCCCGTTTGAGGATCTGGCTGTACTTGAAAGCGACGCGACGCGTCTGGTTGGGTTCGATGGGGAAGATGCGCAGACGCACCAGATCGCGTCCCACATATTCGAGCAGGGCCGGATCGCGGGCCTTTCGGACAATGTCTTCATAAATCTTGCGCGCCTTTTGGGCCTCGACGACCTCGCACTGGACGGGCTTGCCGTCGATGTGGAGGCTCATGTCGCGGATGACGGCATCGGGGGGCAGGGGGAACATGTACGTCCCTTCTACGCGCCGGTTGTTAGGATTCCGGAAGGTCTGATCCAGGACGGTCGTGGCAGTCTGTCCTTCGATCTCGACCTGGACCTCCAGGCTGCGCAGTTCGGCCGCTTGCGTTCGAATGAGACGCGGCGGTCGGGGGGGCGGGATGATGCGTTCATCGGGCGGCTGGGGGAGAAAAATTTCGCCCGGCTCATGGAGATAGAGAATCCCCTGGGCCCGGGCGGGGCCGGAACCCAGTATGCTTCCGAGAACAATCCCAGACAGAACGAACATAATGAATCGTTTCATGATGACGCGCTCCTTTTCTGTGGTGTGGGCTCATGCTTATTCAGATGTTTTGAGTTTGGAGGTCGGTACCGTCAGGATTAACCGCATGGGACGATCCCGCGAGATTTTATCGGTCGCAATACGGAAGAGATGGGCGCCGTCGTCGGAATTCGCCCGGGCCCCGGTTCCGACATATTCGGCTTTGATGACGTTTTCCGGTTCCTGGGCGACCGGTTGGCGCTTTTGCCGCGGGGCCATCGGCTCAAAACTAAAATGGATTTCGCCTTGGATCGGCGCGCTCGCGGGATCAAGGCGGAGGGTGATGGTCGTCATGCCGTCCTCGCCGTCGTCAAACCGAATGGAGTGAGCGGTTTCAATCTCTCCGTCGGGCCGAGTCATGATCACTGGATTGACGGTTCCCCTGGTCGGGCGCGGGCCTCCGGCGATCCGAAAGGATTTTTCCGGTTGGGCCTCTATCATCCGCCTGCCTGACACTGTGGGTATTGGCTCCGTGGCGCTGGTCCCTTTGGGGCCTGTCTGCGCCTCAAGTTCCACAGATACAGACGTTTTCGCCAAAGTATTTGTTAAGGCGCCCGATCCCAAGTCGTCGGTGGCTCCCGGCCCCTTGGGGGCGCCAGCCGATGCGACGGCGGGGAGAGGAATGGATTCCGATTCATTGGAGCGGAACCGGAACGCTTGGGTGTCCTCGCCCCGTTCGTTCGCTTGGGTCCGAGCCTGCGCCAGAGGCTCAGGGCGCGAAGCAGCCATCTTTTGAGTGGATTCAGCAGAAGACGTCTCTGGCTCAATCGGATCCGAAGCGCCCCCGCCAAGGGGGGGACGGGTTGAAGGGAGGGCCGCCTGATTCGGATCGGCATCCTCCCGGAGCCGCATGAGCGCCGGCGAATCAGTCAGCCGATCGCTTTTACGTTCATCCGATGGCGGGAGTTCCCGGCGAGGTTCACCTGTGGGAGGGGCCGCGGCGGTGGTTCCGAAGAAGTATTGCGGCGCCACGCGGGGGCGATTGCGCGCCATGGCTTCCTGGGCCCGTGCGAAAGCGGCCCTTTCTGCTAAAGAGTCGATAGGGAAAGCCCCTCTTTCCTCCCACTCTTCCGGCCTAGGCGCCGCGTTATGGACCATGCCCTCGCGCGGAGGCTCGGTGGGCTGCCGCAGCACATGCGCCAGCCCATCGGGGCGATGAGGTGTGTCCGTATCGTGATCGGTATAGGGGGCGTAGGTGTTGGATTGGTAAAGCGGGGCCTCGTCTGTCCGGATCAGCGATGCCATGTTCCATGTGTTTTTGATTTGTTGTTCGGCCTTTTTGGCGTAAGCGATCTGGGTCATCACCTGAGCCCGTGACTTGGGCTTGGCGGCGGGCGCCTCCAAAGCGCGGCCGGCCGTTTCGGCTCCGCCGGTCGCCTCAAGGGAGTCAATGGTTTGGACCTGGATTTGATTGCTGACCAACCAGTCGTTCTCAATGGTGAAGTGGTCGTCATTGTAGTTATAAAAATAGGAGGCGCTTTGGGCGTCCGGCGTTTCATCGTCGAAGGGGGCCTCGCCGCTCATGGCGACCCGCGGACCGGCTTCGGCCATTTTGGAGGTGGCCGGTTCCGCCCCGGTGTTTTCGGCCATGTCCTTCGCCTTCAGGGCGACGGAGAGTTGGTTGTCGGCTGGATTGTTTTGTTCAATAAAGAGGCGATGGGCCCAGAAGGCGACAACGATCAGCGCCGCCGCGCCGCCGACGGTGGCCAGGCGCGGCCCCATGAGCCAGGAAAGCCAGGAGGGGGAGACCCGACGGCGATTGACGTCCCTGAACATGTCCAGGATCTCATCGCGCTCCGATAGATCCTTCTGGATGGCCGATTGAACCCGAGCGCGCAAATCCGCCGGAACGGCCGGTTCCGGCCATTCGCGATAAAGTTGCGCGACGGCGCGCAGGGACACCCATTCCGCGGCGCACGTTTGGCACCCGTCCAGGTGTTCGCGCACGGAACGGGCGACGGGCTCATCCAACTCGCCGTCCAAATAGGCGCTGAGCGCTTCTTGTGCCCTTTCGCAGTTCATACGACTTCCTTCCAATTCCTCGCTTCGATTCGAAGCGTCTGTCAAACCTCCGGCCTAACCCTCTGTCTCCGGCACAGGGCGCATGGCGCCCTCGGGACTGGGATGGGCACGGGGCGCGGCCCGGTGTTCCATTTCCAGATAGGGACCCAGCATGGCCTTGAGCCGTTGTCGCGCATGATGGAGCCGGGAGCGGACCGTGCCGATGGGGACAGCCAAAACGTCCGCGATTTCTTCGTAGGACAACTGCCGGATCTCGCGAAGGATAAAAGTCATCCGGTAGGCCTCGGGCAGATCCAACAGTTTCTCCTGCAACAACGCGTCCCACTCCTTGTCCTCCAGACACTGCCGCGGATTGCGGCTCTTGGTGTCCGCCGGTTCCGGTCGGGGTGGCGCGTTTTCCGGCGTCTCCTGATCATAGGACGCGGCCAGAGTGTCCACCTGTCGCGACCGTTTGCGCAAAGCGCCGATGGAGGTATTGACCACAATCCGATGGATCCACGTCGTCAACTGAGACTTGCCGGAGAACCGATCAATGCTGCGGTGGATTTTGACGAAGACCTCCTGGGCGACGTCCGCCGCGTCCTCTCCGTTACCGAGGTAACGGTAGGCGATGGTATAGACGCGATTGATATGCCGCCCCATCAACACCTCGAAGGCCGACGAATCGCCCTCGCGCAAGGCCTGAACCAAATCGGCGTCCGTCGGTTCGCTATGTGGTTGTCTCTCCATCTGTATACTTAGACTCTCGTCGCGCAAATAAGTTCAGAAAAAAGTGATGGACGCTCTCGAAAGGGCTGTGTCGCCGAATCCATTGGATTTTCAAGACCGTTGCATACCCCGTTGCAAGAATCTTTAGAAGATAAGTCACGCGTATTCAACCGCGAAGATGAGGAAACCCCATCGCCACGTTCTTTCGCGTCGTTGTCCACGTCAATCCGATGGGCCTTTACCGATCCATATCCAGCAAAATCTCCGTGGGAGAAATCGCCAGACCGATCTTTTTCCCCGTCTCGCTGGAAGTGAGCGTCGCATCCGGGGCGGCGTAGTAGGTTTGTCCCGGCGTCAAGCCGGAGTGGCTGTTGGAGACTCCCAACAGCGTCACCGGAACGGAACCCGACGACGCGGTGGCCGCGGCAATTCCAAACAGCTTCCCAAATCCCGAAGGACTGTAGTTGCCGATGATCGAACTGAAGGCGGCGTCTCCCATACAAAAGATAAACTGGGACGCTGAGATCTTTTCGATTCGTAGCGCGCTTTGAGCGCCTGCTTCGGTAAAACGAGGGGCGCCGTAGGTCACGCCACCCTCGCAATCCGCATACAGGACGCCGGGATTGGGATCGGTGAGCGGCATGATCGCCAGGGCGACTTGATGGGGCGCCATCTCCACGACATCGTAAAACCGTTCGCTGCCGCCATAGGCCTCGCAAGACACATCCACACACTCGGCGCCGTTCCACGTCGCCGTGACCAGATAATCCTCATAACTGTGATATACTGTCAGATAGAACTTGCCCGCCACAGACGAGGCCTCTGTTTCTATATTGGCGCCGGATAGTCCACTGACCAGTATCTGATTGGCTCCAAGGGTGAAAGCCGTGCTCGAATAGGTAATCGGATTTGCTATCAGATCCGTCGGGTTGGCGTATAATGCGACAGCCTTTGTATCGGACACGCGAACAATGTTCCATGAAGCCGTCGAATTGTCACAGGGTCCAATCGTTCCCATACCGCTCAAAAAGACATTGGTTCCGTTAAACGTCCCCCCAAATACCTGAGCATTATTCACGCTGCTTCGTGAAATGACCATAAAAGTGGAAGGGGTCAAGGCCGTCAATCGCGGTGTATATCCACTTTTGGTGGTGGACCGCGTTGCCGTTACGGCGATTCCCGTTCCGGAGACCGTCAGGACATTAACATGCAGAGCCGAGGCTTCATAATAAACGGCAATGGCTTTGCCGGTGTCGAGTTGCGCGATATCGAGGTGTTCCATCGAGTTGTAACTCGTCAACTGGCAGGGGGAGCCATAGGAAATGGCGTTGCCACTTATTTCGGCGCCCATAGCAAACACACCGGAACTGGTCGAAAATAGATACACAATCTGCGCGTTCGAAACAGCGCAGCTGCGGAGATTAGCGCTGGAACTGCCGGAGGCGAATTGTTCTACGCCGAAGGGTGTTGCCGAGCCGGTTTGAATGGTTCCATCACTCAGCAGTTCCACGGTCTTGCCTGCCGTGGTGGTGGCGCCAGGGGCCAGGGAGAAAGACCGTGTGATATTGAGGGCCGCGCCGCCCGTGTTCAGTTGGGCCCCGTTCCAGAACAGGTTCCCGCCGTTATTATACAGGCGGCTTGCGGAGG
>JADFCT010000263.1 GCA_017161665.1 Candidatus Sumerlaeota bacterium | reverse complement strand
CGCAAAAGCGTGACAGGGGTTATTTGAGGCAAAGTTTGTGAGAGGTTTCGTATGTTGTTCAATAAACGCGCACTTCTGATAACGCTTGGCGTCGTCTCGGCCTTTGCCTGGGCGATTCCGGCCCGGAGCCAGTCGTCGGTGGTGGATACGAAACACAACCTGTCCTTGTCGGTGATCGGTCCGGCCCAGAACACGCACTACCCCGGGGCCTGTTCCATGTGCCACGCCGCCCACGGCTCTTTCGGCCCGCAACAGATGTGGGCGCGCCCGGATTCCCTGGCCGTTTATCAACCCTACCAAAGCGAAAGCATCAAAGCCTATGTGGGGCAACCCACCGGGGCGTCGAAACGCTGCCTCAGCTGCCATGACGGGACGTTGGCCCTGGCGCCTTCCCATGGCGAAAACTTCGGCGCCGGTGTGCGCCTCACGGAGGCCTCGTCGTCGTATATCGGAACCGACCTGCGCGACGATCACCCCGTTTCCTTTTCCTATATTGAGTCCATTTCATCCGGTCGCCGCGATCTGGCGCCGGCCTCGGCCCTGACCGGCCCCGTCAAACTCGATCGCGCCGGATTCGTTCAGTGTACCAGCTGCCATGATCCCCACGACAACACGTATGGCCATTTCCTGACCCAGCCGAATCGCAACGGGGAACTGTGCGTCAACTGCCATCAGTTTTCAGGCTTCATGGCGGCCACTCATGCGACGGTCACCCTGTCCGGGGCCAACGGGTTGCTGCGCGCAGCCGGTGTGCGGCAGCCGGTGGGCGAAGACACACGCAGCGGCTGCAACGCCTGTCACCTGTCCCATACGTCGCCCAGCCGGGAACAACTCCTGTTGCTTGACGAGGAAAAGACGCTCTGCCTGGCCTGCCATGATGGCCGTCAGGCTCAAAGCAATATCGCGGCCGCCCTCAACAAACCCTACGCCCATCCCGTGGGCATGATGCCGCGTCTGACCCAAACCGATACGGATCCCTTTATCGATGATGGCTCCGTTGAATGTTCGGACTGCCACAATCCCCACCGGTCCAATGCCGCTTCGTCGACGGGGCTGGGCCTGCCGGGCGCCATGGTCGGCGTTTCCGGTGTGGATGAAAGCGGCAACCTGCGCGAAAACGCCATGTTCGAGTACCAGGTCTGTTTCAAGTGTCATTCGCGGGAATCCAATCAGAGCCTGGATCATATCATTCGTCAGGTGGATAATGTTCCCGTCAGCCGGCAGTTCGCTCAGCCGTCGGCGTCCGCCCACCCCGTGATCACGCCCGCGAGCCGGGCCAATTCGCCGAGCCTCCGACGCGGCCTGAACGGTCTGACCCGCATCACATGCAGTGACTGTCACGGGGGCGACGGCAGTGGCGGCGGCGCCGCCGGTCCCCATGGCTCGCGGTTCCCCTTTATTTTGAAACAAGAATACCGCGCCGGTGACGAAGTCAGCGAAAGCGCCTCGGCCTACGCGCTGTGTTATCAGTGTCATGACCGCATCTCGATTCTGAACGACGAAAGTTTCCGGTATCATCAGCGGCACGTGGTTCAGGGGCGCGTATCGTGTTCCGTGTGTCATGACGCCCACGGCGTGCCGGCCGATCGCGACGATCCCGCCCGGCACCAATTCCTGATGAACTTTGACCTGTCCATCGTCCAGCCCGAGATCAAATCGGGCCGGATCGATTACATCAGTCTGGGACCGCGTTCGGGCTATTGCAACCTCAACTGCCACGGTGAGAATCACGAACGCCGCGGCTATGGACTTTAAATCGTGAGATCGCCATGCGCTGGCCCTCTCGGTCGGGCGCGTCGGAATTATAAGCAGAAGGAATCGTCCCTCGTGTTATTTTCAGACAAAATCCACTCATTGAAATCCCTTGGGATTTCGGCCTTGTTTTTGATCGGGGCCCTGGGATTGTCCCCGGACGCGCCGGGACAGACGCCGACGTTGAAAAACGAAATATGCGCCCGTTGCCACGGCAATCCATCCATTAAATCCATGGCCCTCAAGACCCGTCTGTCCATGGTCAAGGCGGCCCCCGAAGACGCGTCGATCCGCGAACGACCCGACGACTATGCCGACCTCCTCTATTTGGGCGAAGATGGCAAAGTCACCGGCGCCCATGCGGGTTTGAACTGTGTGGATTGCCACAGCGACATTGATTCCGTGCCCCACGATCAGTACCTCCCCATGGCTACGTGCGCCAAATGTCACCCGGACGAAGAGACCGGATTCATGAAGAGCGCTCACGCCGGCGCGGCCCTGGAGGGCAATCCCCTGGCCCCGCGGTGCTCGGATTGTCACGGTTCGGTCCATCAGATCAAAAGCAGCAAGGATCCCGAATCGCCCACCTTCCGCCTGAATATCTCCCGGGTTTGTGAAAATTGCCACGAACGGGACGATGTGGCCAAAATGACGGGACAGGACAACGCCCAGCGCATTCAGGATTTTGAAGACAGCATCCACAGCAAGGCCATGAAGGAATCCGGTCTGCTCAGCGCCGCCGTGTGTTCCGACTGCCACGGCGTCCACGAAATCCTGAAACCCTCGGACCCCGCGTCCTCCGTCTCACGCGAGAATCTGGTGGACACTTGCGGCAAGTGTCACTATGGCATTAAGGAAACCTTTGAAAAAAGCATCCACGGTCAACTGCTGGCCGACGGCGACGACCGCGCGCCCAATTGCGAAGACTGTCACTCCAGCCACGCGATCAATGAAGTCAGCGATCGAAGTGATCACATCATCGCCCTGGCCGAACGGTGTGGCAACTGCCATGAACGGCAGATGAAGACCTACGAGACCACCTACCACGGCAAGGTCAAATCCCTGGGCGGCACCACGAGCGCTATGTGTGGCGACTGTCACGGCCATCACAACATCCAACCGGCCGAACATCCCGATTCCATGATCGGTGAAAACCACATCGTCGCCACGTGCGCCGAATGCCACCCCAAAGCGAATGCGAACTTTGCCCAGTTCCGGCCCCATGCGGTTCCAACAGACCGGGAAAACTATCCAGTCGAATTCTGGGTCTGGGTTTTTATGACCACCCTCCTGCTGTCCACGCTGATCGCTTTGTTGACCCATTCCTTTTTGTGGTTCATTCGAGAAATCGTGGACCGGTTCCGCTATGGAAATTTCCACCACGGCCACAAAGAATCCAAACTGTATATCCGCTATAACGGCTACCATCGCTTGACCCATCTGCTCGTCATTATCAGTTTCATGGGCCTGACCGCCACGGGCATCCCCCTGCGTTATTCCTATCAGCCTTGGGCGCATACCATGATGAACATGGTGGGCGGTTATGAGATGGCCGGCGCCATCCATCGTTTCTGCGCCATCCTCAGTTTCCTTTACGTCTTCATGCACCTGGGCTGGCTGGCCAAGCATTGGGTTTTCCGCTGGCCCAAGCCCTTTTTCGCCACAATCTTCGGACCCGACTCCATGATCTGGCGCCCCAAGGATTTTGTGGACGCCTTCCAGCATATTCGTTGGTTCCTGTTCCTGGGCGAACGCCCCAAGTTCGACCGATGGACGTATTGGGACAAACTCGACTACTGGGGTGAATTCTGGGGGATGACCGTTATTGGCTCAACGGGACTGATGTTGTGGTTCCCCACGTTTTTCTCCCAATTTCTGCCGGGCTGGTTCTTCAACCTCGCCACCATCGTTCACTCCATTGAAGCGCTGTTGGCGGCCAGTGTCATTTTCCTGGTCCACTTCTTCAATGTCCACCTGCGCCCGTCCAAGTTCCCGCTGGATGAAGTCATCTTCTCCGGCGCCATGACGGAAGCGGAGTTCGAAGACGAGCATCCCCTGGAATATGAGCGTCTGGTGGCCGAGGGCCGGCTGCATGAATATGAAATGCAGCCGCCGTCGCCGGTCCGTCGCTTCGTCATCCGCTTCTTCGGCATCAGCGCGTTCCTCTTCGGGCTGTTCCTGGTTGGTTTAATCATGTTCTCGGAAATACAGTATGTTCTAGATTACTTTGGAGGCTAAGGGATCATGAGCAATCGAATTTTTGGCAAACGAATGATAGGCGCCGTGGCGCTGATGCTCACGGCGTTGACCGTCGCGGGCGCGGCCGTCGAAAAACCCACGGAACTGACGCAATCCTGTATGACGGGCGACTGTCACCCGTCGGCGGGACAGCACAAGGTCCTGCACGGCCCGCTGGCTCAGGACGCCTGTATGCAGTGTCACGTGTCCAAAGACGCGGCGGCCCACACCTTCACGCTCGTTGCCGACGGCGGACCGGAAATGTGTCAGAAATGCCATGAAATGGCCGGCCGGAGCGAAACGGTCAATGTCCATAAGCCCGTCGATGAATCGTGTCTGAGCTGCCACGCCCCCCATGGGAGCGAAACGACAGCCATGCTGCGCGCCGACAGCCTGGAAACCTCCTGCGACAATTGCCACCCCGATGTAACCAATGGCATGAGCGTTGTCCATGGCCCGGTGGGCGCCAAGTCTTGTCTGGCCTGCCACGAAGCCCACTGGTCCGAACACGCCAACCTCCTGCTGGCGCCGACGTCTGAACTGTGCTTCATCTGTCACCAGGAACAAAAGGACGCCATGATGAACGCCGTCTCCAGTCATCAGGCCGTCGTCGAGGAAGGCTGCCTGGGCTGTCACAGTTCCCATGCCTCGTCCCATGAATACCTGCTCAGCGCCGAACCCAACGAACAGTGCCGCCAGTGTCATGCGGCCTTTATCGACGATCTGGGCAAAAAGAAATTCAGCCATGAGCCGCTGGTCGAGGGCGAACAGTGCATGAATTGCCATGATCCTCACTTCTCCGAACAAAGCGACCTGCTGCGTCAGATCAGCCAGGACCTGTGTCTCGGCTGCCATGACAAGGAAATCCAGATCAAGACCGATGCGAACAAAACCCGCGCCCTGTCGAACATCAAGCAGCAACTGGCCGAAAACCCCAATCACCACGGCCCTGTCCGCGAAGGCAACTGCTCGGCCTGCCACATGGCGCACGGTTCGGATTTCATCAGCCTCCTCATTCAGGACTTCCCCGAACGCTTCTATGCCAACTGGAGCGAAAACACCTACGAAGCCTGTTTCGAGTGTCATGACCGGCGCCTGGTGGACGATCACCCCACCCAGACCACGACCGCCTTCCGCAATGGCGATCAGAATCTGCATTATCTGCACACGCGCCGCAAAAAAGGCCGCACCTGTCGCGCCTGCCATGCCGAACACGCCAGCAAGCAACCCCATCTCATCCGCGAGTCT
>JADFCT010000262.1 GCA_017161665.1 Candidatus Sumerlaeota bacterium | reverse complement strand
CTGTTCAATGGAGGCATGGACTTCGTCATCCGATAACCGGGCGTGGACGCCCATATCGATGATGTTCCCGGCAATGGCCAGGCGCATGGCAAGGGACACGGGATCGGAGGCTCTTTGCATTTCTCGCCGCAGACTTGGCGCCAGTTTCAAAGCCATCTGATTCTGGCGCCGTTTGGCGAGTTTGTAAGGATCCGGGTCGCCGGTTCGCTCTTTGAGTTTCCGGTTGATTCGTTGCGCCAGGACGGGTGGGGGCGTATTGAAATCCATTGCGCTCGTCCACCGCAACACATCGCGAAGAATGGCTTCATGCGTTTTCCGGTCACTCGTCGCCATGCGCGCCATGTCCAACGCCTGGCGAACAAAACAGGGGAGGCAGTCCAGGGATGTTTTCATAAACCGTCATGCTTTCTCCGGCCCCGGCGTCGAGCGGTCGTTTCATCCACTGCGTCCTGCCATCCGTTTCGTGTGGTTTCGATGTGATCGAATCGCGGTGTGTAAGGTTTTATGTCCAACAGGGGCGTTCCGTCCAGGATGTCCACCCCGTCGAGATGGAGAATGTTCCGATCCCGGCAGATCAGCTTGACAATGCTCAATCCGATGCCATTGGGGCGGCTGGGGGCGCGGGTGGCGAACACACCATGTTCCACGTCCTGGAGGAACGGTTTGACCGTCAGGCGGCAGGGGCCGGCCTGATGCAAATGATAGATCAAGTAGAGGTGTGAGAAGCCTTCGAGATCCTGAAGGCCTTCTTCATATTCCGGAAAGATCTCAGCCTCTCCCGAGCAGCCCTCGGCAAAGACGGATTGGATCGGCGTTTTTTCGGGAGCCACATGGGCGCTGTGAATCACGCCGATGGGGTGATACATCAAGGAACTCTCAACCATTTGAACGATTCCGTCGCGTTGAATTTTTGAAAGTAACTGAATCGCGCCGGTGTTGGGCCGGCGCGATCACTCCATTCGTTTGATTGAGATACCCTACTTCGGACAGCTTTTCAAGACCATGAACCAATCCAGAACTTTGGTATCCGCAGAGGCATTTTCTACCCGCTCCTTGGCGCTGCCACACGATCCGGGGGGAGGCACAATGACATCATCACCGGGCTGCCAGTTGGCCGGCGTGGCCACATCATGCTTATCCGACAGTTGCATGGCCACCAGCATCCGTTTGATTTCGTCCATGTTCCGTCCCGTGCTCAGGGGATAATACAGGATCGCGCGGACCGTTGCTTCCGGATCGATCATAAAGACAGCCCGAACCGCCTGCGTCGTGCTGGCCGCCGGCTGAAGCATCCCGAAGGCCCGCGACACATCCATGGTCAGGTCGCTGATCACCGGAAAGGTCACCTCAATGTCTTTCAAATCCTTGTATTGGATCTTCTCCTTGATCGTCCGGAGCCAGGCAATATGGCTGTAGGTGCTGTCGATGGACAGCCCCAGAAGTTTACAGTTCAGTTCCTCAAAGTCTTTTTGCATGGAAGCGAACGTCATAAACTCCGTGGTGCAAACGGGCGTGAAATCCGCAGGATGGGAGAAGAAAATGACCCAGTGGCCTTTGAAATCATCGGGAAATCGGATCAGGCCCTGCGTGGTTTCCGCCTCGAAGGTGGGGGCTTTTTCGCCAATCAGCGGCAGTCTAATGGGTTGTTCCATGGCAGTTGTCCTTTCAGTTTTGAAATTCCCGGCGGACCGATGGGTCCGCCGGGATGGGATGGGTCGCGAATGATTTCACGTCTCATTTCTCAGCCGCTGAATCGTCCAACTCCGAAAGGCGATTTTGTACCTGATTGAGTTGCGACTGCAACGCCTGGATCTGGTTTCTGAGCGTCTCCTGTTCGGTCGCGGGCTCTCCGGCGCTCGGAGCGCTATCGCGCATCCAACCCGGCTGTCCCGTGGCAAAGAACCGGTTACGCCGGCCGCGTCCGCCGCCGACAGGCGCTCCAAATCCGCGCCCCATTCCCCGACCGCGTCCCGGGATGGGATTGGCAAATCCCGGCACTTCATAATCTGCGCAGAAACCGGCTGCGCGTCCGGTCAGTGGTCCCTGTCCCAAGGGACCGGTTCCGTCTCCTCCTGGCATGATTCCATCTCCTCTTCTTGAGTTTGCTTTCGGACCATGGCGCCGCCGCATTGGGGACAGGCGCTCTGGAAGCAGGGAACACCTCGCCGATGCGGGATTTCCAGCCCACATTGAGAGCAGAGGCAAACGCCGCATGTCTCATCGGTTGATGGCCCTTCGGGTTCCGCTCTTCCGCACTCGCGTCCGTGTCGGCGCCGATTGCGACCACAACAGCCCGGCATGGCGAAGGCGTCCTGACTCAACCGTCCCTCCATCCAGGCCTCGATGACTTCCTCCAGATCACCCGCCACAAAGGGGATGACCTGAATGGTTGAATCCTCAAAGACCTGTTGGAGCGGTTTGGACATGGCGCCACAGACCAAGGCGTCAATCCGCAATCCTTCCAGATACGCCCGCCGGGCGTGAGGCGACCCCAAGGGAAAGGCCCGCCGTGCCTTGTGAATCACCCGTCCCGCCATACAATCAATAAGCAGAATATGCCGGGCCACATCAAAAACCGGCGCAATTCGATTTTCCCAATACGTAAACGCCACCGTCATGATCTTGGACCTCACTGATCCGTTCACCCTCTGCAAGAGCAACCATCGTGCCAGCGTGTCGAGGGAGCAAATGCCCCCTTGAATAGCAGAGAATTTTTCCATAAGCTTCTGCTTGGGGCGAATCGTATGAGCACAAAAGAAACCAAACGCATTTTACCCGATACCGCTTCCACCCAGGCGATCCTCGAAAGCATCTCCGACGGCGTTTTTACGGTGGATTCGAACTGGGTGGTCACCTCCTTCAATCGGGCGGCCGAGGCAATCACGGGCATCCCCCGCGAAGAGGCTTTGGGGCGTTTGTGTTCCGAGGTCTTTCGCTCCAGCATGTGTGAAGGGACCTGCGCCTTGCGGGCCACGCTGGAAACGGGAAGCCCTGTGATCGGCAAATCCTGTTTCATTGTCCGGGCCGATGGCGCGCGGATACCTATCAGTGTTTCGACGGCCGTCTTGCGCGATGGGAATGGGACCATCATCGGCGGCGCCGAAACCTTTCGCGATCTCAGCGAAGTCGAGGCGTTGCGCCAGGAACTCAAAGGCCGCTGTCAAGTCGGCGATCTCGTGAGCCATAGCCCCGCCATGCGTCCGATTTTCGATCTCATCCCCGCCGTCGCCGCCAGTTCCTGCGCGGTACTGATCTTGGGGGAGACGGGAACGGGCAAGGAACTGCTGGCGCGGGCCATTCACAACGCGGGGCCTCGGGCGCAAAAGCCCTTCGTGGCCGTCAACTGCGGGGCCCTGCCCGATAACCTGTTGGAATCCGAATTATTCGGATACAAAAAGGGGGCCTTCACCGGCGCCGTCAAAGACAAGCCCGGCCGGTTTGCCCTCGCTCATGGCGGCACGCTGCTGCTCGACGAAATCGGCGAGATCAGCCCGGCCCTCCAGGTGCGCCTCCTGCGCGTCTTGCAGGAACAGACCTATGAGCCGCTGGGCAGCACACGCTCCGAGCGCACGGACGCCCGCATCATCGCCGCCACCAATCGAAACCTGCCGGATATGGCGCAGAAAGGCGCCTTCCGCGAAGACCTCTTTTATCGGATCAATGTCATTCGCATGGATCTGCCCCCCTTGCGCCAGCGACGGGAAGACATCCCGCTCCTGGTCGAGCATTTTGTGGATCGGTTCAACCATTTGCAGGGCCGTGACGTCGCCGGCGTCAGCCCCGACGCGCTGGGGCTGTTGATGACCCATCCCTGGCCCGGCAATGTCCGGGAACTGGAAAATGTCATGGAGCGCGCCTTTGTGGTCTGCGCGGATCACTGGATTGAAATCCATCATTTGCCCCCCGAATTTCGCTCCGCACGGGCCGTCCCCACCGAACCGTCCACGGATATGACCCAGCGCCGACGGCTCATGGAAGAAGAAACGATCCTGAGCGCCCTGCGCCGCAATCGATTCAACCGCGCCGCCGCCGCCCGCGATCTGGGCATCCATAAAACCACGCTCTATCGCAAAATCAAATCCCTCCACATTCCCCTGCCCGATGAAGACGGTCGCTCCGGCATGACGCGCGAACCGTAGCCGATTTGCAACGATGCGCAACGCTTACCGTTGCGCGGCTGCTTCCTTTCCGGATGATGCGTCAACCGGTGAGCGACCGCCACGCGGACGTCCGGCCTTCCAGATCGCAGCAAAGCCTCCCCGACCGGTTCAAGACCGTCAGGCCCATTAGGCTTGCGGAATGAAAACAATCCCCTTGGAGCATCCTGCCGTTCAAGCCCCGTCAGGGGCGACACATAACAGCCCAGGGCAAGGCCCTGGGACCAAAGGCAAAAAAACGAACAAAGCCCTGTAAGGGCGTCACAAAGACGGTTTTTTTGCAGAGATCGCGGATAGGAGCGTTGCAAGAGAAAGCGGATGTTTCGCCCTTACAAAGCTTTAGTTCATGGGAGATTTCCGCCCCAGGGCCTTGCCCTGGGCTCTTATGTGTCGCGCCATCCGGCGCTTTAGGAACGTCTCAAGAAAATGCGATTGGCATACTTATCGCAAACCCACAAGGCGACAAGTCTTAAAATTCCTTGAAGGAGCAAGATATGAAAGTCGCCATTGCCACCTCCGGCTCCGATCCGAGCGCCCCCTTGGATCCGCGTTTTGGTCGCGCATCGGGCTTTTTAGTTCAGGATCTGGAAAACGACTCCTTTTCCATGCTGGATAATTCGATCAATCTGAACGCGGCTCAGGGCGCCGGCATTCAGACGGCTCAGAACATCATCAACAGCGGGGCAAAGGCGGTGATTGCCGCTCACTTCGGTCCCAAAGCCTTCCAGGTCCTTCAGGCGGGCGGCGTCGCCATGTTCACCTCGACAGCCGCAACGGTCGCCGAAGCGCTGGAGGAATATAAAACCGGCGCTTTGCGATCCGCAGCCAACGCTGATGTGTCCGGACACTGGGGGTAGAGAATGAAAATCGCTGTGGCCTCGGGAAAGGGTGGAACCGGCAAAACAACAGTGGCCGTGTCCCTGGCGGTATCCCTCGAAGGACCGATTCAATTGCTGGACTGTGATGTGGAGGAGCCGAACAGTCATCTGTTCATTCCATCCACGCCGGACCGTGTGGAGCCGGTCACCGTTCCGGTTCCGGAGATTGACGCCACGCGCTGCACGGCTTGCGGCCAATGCGCGCGTTTTTGCGAGTATAACGC
>JADFCT010000025.1 GCA_017161665.1 Candidatus Sumerlaeota bacterium | reverse complement strand
ACACAAAAAGACGCTGGAAGGCTCGGGCCATGTGGTGGAGAAGGGATCCGATATCGACGCCGGGACAAAGGCGGTCGATGTGAGTTCAACGCAATCGATGGTCCTGGATTATCGAACGAAAACAAAAACAGGCGTGGGGCCACTCTTCCCATTTTTGTACGCGAGGGAATCGGTGGAGAAGGATGGCGGCGACAGCGCCCTGCTCCTTCGGCTCTTCGATACGAAGTGGAAGATCGATCCGGAGACGGACGAAACATATAGACGGCAGCGGGTGTTGTGGAAACTTTTCGAACGGGAAACACAAGGCGATCGGACCAGTATGGATATGTTCCCCTTCTACAGTTACGATTCGCGACCGGAGTCCAAACGCCACTCGTTCGCCGCAGGGCTCTTCGGATACGAACGGGACGGCGTAAACCGCAAGATCAGCCTCTTCTGGATTCCCATTCGGTTTTGATTCAAACCGATAAAAGCCCGGAAGACGCAAAAGGGGGAAGCGATACACGCTTCCCCCTTTTGCCATTTTTGACGCTCTTTCAGAACTTGCGAGGTCAATTGAATTGTCCGTCGCCGTCGCCATCAACATAGATCGGGCCGGTCATGCAGAAAGGCGTCATGGCCTGATCGCCTCGACGATTAGACAGGGGGGATAGATTTTCGATACCTTCTGCCGTGGCAGTGATGAGAGAGTCCGTTTCGGGATTCATCATCATCGTATAGAACAGGGGAGATTCCTCGCGCGCCACATCGGGGAACACGGTCACATACTGTGTAGGCGCCATATTCATGGGACGCAGTGGCAGGCCATCCCGCAGGATGGTGATGCGATTCACATCTGAAACGGGGCTGCGCTGGACGTTTAATTCCAAATCCAGACGATCCTTGATCGCCGGCTGAGCAATTTGTCCCAATTCCTTTCCTTCAACCTTCAACCGGATAAAGGGGCCATTGGTTATCAGAACCCGTCCGGCGCGAATATTTTGAACAATTTCGTCCAGACTGACTTTAGCCGGATCATCCGTGGATGAAGCCACGTACAGCCGAGGATACCCGATCTCCGTCCCCGCGCTCCCCACGGATCCCGATCCGCCCACCGGGACAATCGCCCGACCGGCGGCGCGCAGGTCATGCCAGAGGCGCATCCCGTCATTCCAATCGCCGAAATTGGCGCCATGGCCGATTTCCAGTAAATCAAAATCTACGGGGGGAGTCTTGGCAAGCCATGCCGCCCGTTCCGCCATCCGGGCTTTGGGATCATAGCCGGCCCCTGTGAAAAAACCGTCATCCCCCAGCGGATCGCACAACTGAATAAGCGCCTTCGGATAATGCTTTCGCAGGGCCTCACTGACTTTTACAGCGTCGGACGCCAGTGCGTACTCTTCACGACTCAACGCCGCATGGTCACGTCCGGATTCGAGCGGGAAGACCAGAAAGTCGCCCGCGCCGCCCTGATTGCTTAAGCGAATCCGCTTACCCTTAACCGTCCGGATCCACGGCGCCAACGTCTGGGCCATCGAGACGCCGCTTAAATCCGTCGCCACGCCATCGTCCCCCGTAACGATCACCTCAACCCCTTCCGCGGCGGCGGTAATGAGTCGATCCGTATTCGACACCAACCCGTCATACGACGCCCGCGTCTGCGCGCCCAGATCGACACTCACATACCCCGTCGTGTCCATGCTTCGCTTGAGCAGGGCATACAGATGATTCTTTGCCAGCGGCTTGACCGTCAGATTGGTTTCGACGGCCTCATATTCAATTCCGCGGGTCACCGTGACATGGTATCGCCCCGGCGCAACCGCAATCTCGCCCACCCCATCGGCGACACAATAGGCATTGCGCGCTCGGGCCGAACGAGCAGGACCGAGGTCGATGGGCAGCGTGGGAGCGATGGGGGTCAAGGTGATTTTGGCCGGACAGGGTTGACCGGTGGCCTGATCCACAATGCGATACGTCAGGGGTTTCGACTCAAACAGGGGCAGATCAATGGTGGCTTTTTCGCCGGACTTCAGAACGCCCGCCGTGCTGCGCGCTCCCGTAGAGGCCCGCCGATCCTGAGGAATGGCCCACGGCGTATAAATCCCCGGCGGGGTCTTGACGCGATAACGCCCGTCCCCGTCTGTCACCGTCCATGTGTAATCCACGCCTTCTTCCCCGGGCGCGTCCTGCCGCCGAATCCGAACGGGGCAACCGGCCACCGGCGCTTCGGTTTCCGCGTCAAAAACGCGTCCGCTCAATTCCGCCCAAGGCAACTGACGGCTTTCCAACCAGAAATCCGTGATACGGGAAAAAGAACGATCGCCCACCACCAGCCATCCATCGATGGCAAAAACATTTTTGGATTCCCAGCGGCCCAGTTTCCAGATGGTCGATCGGAACACGCGATCGCGTCCCTGTGTCGTTTCCATGCCCAGCGTGCCCGTTGTGGGCGTCACGCCCACACAGGCATCATCGGCCAACGTAATCCCCCCCGCCACGGGACCGACCATTTTGGAACCCGCGGCTGCAAATCCCAAAGTGGGAACCAAGGGTACCAGAATTCCCCACTGAATTTCATCGGCCCAATCCAGGCTCATGGATTCAACGGTCGCCTCTCCCCAGTCGCCGATCAACCGCGTCTCGACGCTCACGGCGCGCGCCGACTTCGGCAGCCGATAGGTAATCTGAATCCGTATGGCGTCCGCCCCATCCCCCAACGCATACTCACAACGGACCGCTCCCGCCTCCGCCGTCCCATTCGGTTCCGGGAGAACGTGAATCGACCGGAACCGAGCGCCCAGAGCGATCCGACTCTTCGCCGCCGGTCGATAGCGCGTCAGACAATCCAGATAATCGGGGCCGACGCCGACATCGATCAGGTCGCCAGCCTGTATCCCACGCGCCGGGCGCTCAGTGGCGGCAATAACGATCCGGACCACCCCATTATCCAGAATATAATCCCCCAACCGTCCATCCGCCCAATCCCCTCGGCACAACATGGAGCGATGGCGAGCCATCCGAGCGATGCCGTCCGCGGACTCGGCCGTCGTGAGTTCACCCGCTCCGGCGAAAAGGCCATTCAGGCTAATAATAGTCCATAACGCCCATCCATACTGGCGTCGTCGGTTCCGATTCTGTTTCATTGTTCGATCCTTCGGATTATTCCTCGTCCGCCGGAACCGGATTTCCCGGCGCGGCGGGCGGCTGGGACAGCAGTTTTGCAGCCATGGATGCCGAATCCGAATTCGGCGCATACGCCACAAGCCGTTGGTTGATGACCTGCGCCCGCTCGGTCAGCCCCCCGGACCAGGCGGTTTCCAAGGCTTGGTAGAGATATTTTTCCGGCGGCATGGAGGAAGTGATCTGTTGTTTCACATTGCGCGCCGTCTTGGTCAGGTCCGCCCCTTGCCCCAGTTCCTTGTAGGTGTCAGCCAGGCGGAAGAGTTTTTCATAAGTTTGGGCCCCTTCTTCGGGGCGATCGGTTTCGCGATACAAACGGGCCAGACGATCCAAATACATGGTTTCGTCCAGATGCTCGGCGGCTCGTGTCTTCAGGAATGACTCGGCCTCTTCAGAGCGGTCAAGCGCCACAAAAGCCTGAATATAGCGCCCCAGAATAAAGGAATCCACGATGCCATCATCATAAATGACACGCTCACACACATCGATCAGCCATTCCTGACACTGCTGGTAGTAGGCCTCATCTGTTCGTTTGACGCGAAGGGTCTCGGAATACAATGTGGCGATCGCTCCATCCTTGGGATCGCGGCGGATTTCTCGTTGTTGCCGCTGGTCCACATAGAGTTTCTGCTTGCGCACCGACAGCTCATATAAGGTTTCAACGGACTTGCGCCGCCACTCGGTTTTCTCATCTTCCGTGGCCGATTTGATCAGGCTCGCGGCCATTTCATACGTCTTGGCCAATTGCAGTTGCACTTGGATTTTATCGGCGAATTTTCCGGCATTGATATAATTTTCCAGTGAAAGACGCAAATACTCGTCCACCTCTTCCTGTCGTTCCCGGATCGCCTCATCCACCAGATTCCGAACGGAAAAGACCACTTGTTCGGGCGTCTGAGCGCCCCCCTGGACCGCCTGCGCCAGATACTGCTCCGCCAGCGGTAAGACGCCGCCATATTGTCCCCGCGTGTCCGACATGCGGTAAGCGTCAAAGAGGTTCCGCAAATCCCGCAGCCGCGATTGCTCAGCCTGAGCCTTCGCGGAAGTCAAATAATTGGTCAGCCAGGCGTATCGAGCCGATACGGACGACGAGGCGCTCTCTTGGGCCGCCTGTATATAGAGAGCGCTCAGTTCATCAATCAAATCAAGACCCGCCATGGCGGGATCTCTTTTCTCATATTCCTCCAGGAAGGCTTTCACTCCCAGATCGGGCTGAAGCTGCGCTTCGGCGATGGCAAACAGGGTGCTGTACATGATGCCATAATTGCGGTGAATTTCTGAATACTCGGGGGCATAGGCTTTCAGTTCTTCATAGGTTTTGAGAGACAACAGATAATACCCCTTCCGCGCCTCCAGATCCGTGTTCTCATAATTCGCCAGCTGACTGTAAACATGGCCTTTCTTATAGTAGGAAGAGATGAATCCCCCCCACCATCCGTTCGCCCGATCAAACTCGCGAAGGGCATCTTCATAGCGGGCGCGGGCCTCACCGCGATAGCGCGGATAAATCGAGTCTTTCCCTTGGGCGCGGGCCTCTTCGGCGGCCGCCTGATATTGCTCGGCATAACTGATGAGAATCACGCCCTCATTGTGATGGCGCGCCGAATTCCAGTACTTCACGCCAAAGGCGAACATCCCCACGGCTAATAGACCGGAAAGAATGGCGCCATAGTGACCAATCCGGCGATTCCAGAGCCCGGAAACGGGATCGGACAATAGACGCTCAGCCGTTTTGCCGTCACTGGCCGAAGTGGAGTCCCCCATCCAGGCGCTGGTATCCGGAGAGGTATCCGCGGCATCATCGGTGGCGGAATCCGTCGATCCCCCTCCTTGTGTCAATTGGAAGTCATGTTCGCGCATCCCCAACATGGCGCAACTGACCGACATGCCCAACAAGGTCCAATAATTGATCGCGCACACGGTCCAGCGGGCATTGGGGCTGAAGAAATTCTGAATCGACACGCCCAAAATCGCCGCCAGAAGACCAATCTGATAGGTCCGAAGGATATGGGAACCCGAATAGCGAATCTGGCGGAAGGCCAGATAAATCACAGCGCCGAGGAAGGCCATATAGGTGGCAAATCCCAGGATGCCCTCTTCGGCCAACAAGCCCACGTACATGTTATGGGCGTACAGGGTGATGTTGGATATTTCATGTTCATAATAATTGGGCAGCCGATAGAGGGGGAAAACCAGATAGAACGCGCCGGGGCCCCATCCCAGCAGCGGCCGGTCCAGGAACATGCGCCATCCACCACCATAAATAATCACACGGGAACTGTATGCCGACCCCAGCGACAGGATCTGTGGCTCCAAACGCCCCCAGTACAAAACAATGATGGAAAGGACAACCACGAGAGACCCCAGCCCGGCGATAAGCAGAACATTGCGCTTCTGGGAAATCACGCGACCGGACAGGAGAATCATGACAAAGTAAAAGACGGCGATCAGGAAGAAGATCCCCTGACTGTCATTTGATTCCGTCAGGATCACGGATACGCCGGCCAACAACATGGTCACGCCGCCCACCACGGGCTCCCATTTATGACCGAACGGCGCCACCAGCATGTTGATGGCCAGCGGAAACAGCATCACCAGATAGGCGCCGTAGAAGTCGGGGTTCAGGATCGTGGCGAACATGTTGGTGTTGCGCTGCAATGTATAGAGCACATCGAAAATGCGATCGTGTTCCCGGGTCCGGCCGTTAGGATACAGGATATTGGTCAGCCAGTTGAACCCGCCGAAATAGTGGAACAAACCGAAAAGAATAATTGCCAGCCCCAGGAGGACGTAGATATGAACGAACCGGCGAAAGCCGCTGATATTTTTGATACAGGACGTAACAATCAAAAAAGGCACGACCGCGCTGATATACCAGCCCACCGTGAAAAAAGCCCGCCAGTGGTGCTCGGCAAAGACAGTGGCCAGTAACAGGATGGCAAAGAACGCCGCCAGCGGGGCCCAGACGATGCGTGGCAGCGGGGCGGCTTCATTATTGCGGAGAATATAAAAGAAACCGAACAGCCCGGTCGTCAAAAACATGAACTGCATGGTGGGTTTGATTTCGTCCAGGTTATGGGTATAGGAAGTGAACAGGGTCATAATGCCCACAAAGACGATGATGAAAAACCAGAGCAGGATTTGGTTAGATGGGTATTCGCGCCAGACCAATTCACCGGCCTTATTCTTATTTGCCATTTCCACATTCCTCGATCCGCAAAATGATTTAATAAATTATTCTCTATCGCCCGGACAGGGCCCCGAGGCGCCTGTCCATTTCGTGGGGCCTTGCAACGCCGCGCCGCGCCAATCGTCGGGATCGTTCCCCAACAACTCAATGGGCATTTCCTCCCGCAAACCATCCAGCAGGCGTCGAAAATCTTTTTCAAACGAACGGGCCACCCAGAACTCAATCAACCCTTCCCTGGGATCGCGCGTCCGAACCATACAGGCGCCTTCATACGATTCGGCGATTGCGTTGACATATCCAATCTGAGATGAGGGAACCCGAGCCGCATAGCGTAACGGATTGAGATTCGATGCATCCGACGGCATGGAAAGCGTGTGCGTCATGAATAAAAAACCCTGAGCGTATTGGCGGAGGACATTTTATTTCCCCCCAATCAGTGAAGTAAAGCCCTTTTAGTGAAAGGGCCGAAGGACAAAAAAAACCGCCCCGCGAAGAGCGGAGCGGCGAAAGCGCTTGATTTATCGGGCTTTATGGTGGTCGGGGCGACTGGATTTGAACCAGCGACATCCTGCTCCCAAAGCAGGCACGCTACCAACTGCGCCACGCCCCGTCCCAAGCAACGTCGAGATTATAGTCGTCCGGATTCGTATGTCCACCAGTTTCTTCGGACAGAAAACACAGATCGACGCAACGGATCAGGCCAGATCCTTATTAATTTCCCGTTCCGAATAGGTCGGCTCCCCGACGCCCTCGATGACATCGACATCAATGTGACAGGCGCTGAATTCGGTGGCCTTCTCCGGTAAGTCATACATGATGTCCAGCATCACACTTTCCAGAATCGCCCGGAGTCCGCGCGCGCCGGTTTCCATGGCTGTCGCCTTGCGGGCCGTGGTTTCCAAGGCCTGTTGCGAGAAACTCAGTTCCACATTTTCCATTTCGAAGAGGCGCTGATATTGCTTGATAATGGCGTTGCGCGGTTCCGTGAGGATACGCATGACATCCTTTTCGTTTAGTGGGGACAGGTGTGTCACCACCGGCAGCCGACCAATCAGTTCCGGAATCACACCGAACTTGAGGAGGTCCGGGAACGAGACCTGCGCGAGCAGATCGTCCATGTCCCGTTCGTTTTTTCCACGAATATCGGCGCCGAATCCCATGGACCGTTGTGAAATGCGGTTTTCGATGATTTTTTCCAGCCCCGTAAAGGCCCCACCGCAAATGAACAGGATATTGCTGGTGTCGAGTTGAATGTATTCCTGGTGCGGGTGTTTCCGGCCACCGGCGGGGGGCAGATTCGCCACGGTGCCCTCCACGATTTTCAACAAGGCCTGCTGAACCCCCTCGCCCGAAACGTCACGCGTAATGGAAACATTCTGTGTCGTGCGGGCGATTTTATCAATCTCATCGATATAGATGATGCCTTTTTCAGCCCGCTCCCGATCGCCATCGGCGTTCTGATAGAGTTTGAGAAGGATGTTTTCCACATCTTCCCCCACATAGCCGGCCTGGGTCAGTGTGGTGGCGTCGGCAATGGCAAAGGGCACGTTCAGGAATTTGGCCAGTGTGCGCGCAATCAAGGTTTTGCCCGAGCCCGTGGGGCCAACCAAGAGGATGTTGCTCTTCTCCAGTTCCACATCGTTATCGCGCCGGCCGGAAACGCCCGACAGGATGCGCTTGTAGTGATTATGGACGGCGACGGACAAGACCTTTTTCGCCCGTTCCTGTGATATTACATATTCATCCAAGTGGGCCTTGATTTCCGCGGGCGTCGGCAGGCGCCCCTCGCGAACCCCGTGGCCGCCTTCGCCACCGGAGTCCATGAGTTGTTCCCGGTTCAGCCGCTCGTTGCACTGTTGGATGCAATCATCACAAATATAGACGCTGCTCAAATCATCTTTATTGAGCAGGCCCTTGAACAGGGTTCGGACAGAGTGTTGATCTCTCCCACAGAATGAACAACGTAAACGCATGAAATCAACCGTTTCGTGAAAGGATATCGACGCTTGCTCGAGGGCAAGGCCGGTTATTTCGATTCTTTTTCGCCACTGGGCCGCTTGACGATCTCTTCATCAATGAGACCATAGGGTATTGCTTCAGCGGGCGCCATAAAATAGTCACGATCCGTGTCTTTTTCAATCCGCTCAACGGGCTGGCCGGTATGTTGGGCCAAGACCTCGTTAAGGGTTTTTTTTACGCGGGCCATCTCACGGGCCTGAATGTCAATATCAGCCGCCTGCCCACGGAAGCCCCCCATGGGCTGATGGATCATGATCCGCGCGTGCGGCAGGGCGTATCGCTTGCCCTTCACGCCGCTGGCCAGCAGAACGGCAGCCATCGACGCAGCTTGTCCGACACAGGTGGTGGCCACATCCGGCTTGATGAACTGCATGGTGTCGTAGATCGCCATGCCGGCGGACACCGAGCCGCCGGGGCTGTTGATGTACAGTTGGATATCTTTGTCCGGATCCTCGGATTCCAGGAAGAGCATTTGGGCAATAATTAAATTCGCGCCGGCATCCTCAATATCCGATCCAATGAAAATCACGCGATCCTTCAGGAGACGGGAATAGATATCATAGGTTCTTTCCCCGCGTTCCGTCTGTTCAACAACGTACGGCATGTATAAGCTCATGGCCTGGTTCCCTTTTGTGGAAGAAGAGACGCCGTCATCTCGCGGCGTCTCTTCGCTTGATAACCGGATTTTACATCACGGGAGGCCCCATAAGGCCCCCTCCCTCATTTGCGGCCCCTTATTCAACCGGCGCATCTGCCGAAGCGTCGGCTGTGGCGGATACTTCCGCCGCGTTTTTCTTCTGAATCATGGCCTTATAGTCGTCTTCCGACAGTTCCCGGACCGTGGCCTTGGAGATCAGGAAGTCACGGACCTTGGCCGTTTTCAGGTTGGCGCGAACGTCATCCAACTGTTTTTGCCGTTCCAATTGCGCCCGAATCGCCAAAGGCTTCCGCCCTTGTTCTTCCGCCACGCGCTCAATTTCCTTGTCCAAATCGTCATCCGTCACTTCGAGTGATTCGAGCGTTCCGATGGCGTCGATCAACAACGAATTCTTGGCCATGACTTCGCCCGCGGGCATGTACCGTTCAATCAGTTCCAAGCGGGCGTCATCCGTCAAAGGACTGGCCATACCGGCCATCAGGATGCGATAGTATTCTTCCTGGAATATGTGATTGGCCGAATTGATCGCCATCGAACGGGGCACATCCAATGGGTTCTTTTCCACGAGTTTTTCCAAGGCGCCCTGGAAAATATCCCGCTTGCGGAGCATTTCATTCTGACGATCAAATTCCTTGCGAAGATTGTCTTTCAAGGCAGCCAGCGTTTCGAAATCGCCCTGATCCCTGGCGAATTCGTCGTTCAATTCCGGCAATTCTTTACGCTGAACCTCGACAATTTCGATCGTATAATGATCATTTTCGCTCAGAACGGCGCCCGCCTGGTTTTTGCGTTTATTCGGCGCATCGGCCATAACGGTTTCGCCCGCCTTCTTCCCGATCAGGGCCTGGGCGACAGGCGTCGGCAGGGAGGTCGTTATATTGGTAATCTGATAATTGTCCTTTGTGACATGCTCCAATTGGCGATCGCGGTCGTCAATGGCGCGCATATTACAGAGAACACCTGTTTCTTCCGAAACCGGCAAATTATCCTCAGCCACATACGAAGCGCCTTCATTGCGCATACGCTCCAACGCCTCGTCGATGTTCTGATCTGTGACAGAGCGTTGCAAAATCTCGACTTCCAGACCGCTGTAGTCAATGGATTCAATCTTCGGCTGCACTTCCATGGAGGCCTTAATCGTCATGGGCTGATCCGGCTTGGGATCGTCGCCATCCTCGAAAACGACTTCGGAAACCACATCGGGCGACTCGGCATCGAAAAACTGGCCCAGCACATTGCGGCGGATCTGGTCGACTGCATCTTCCTGGACGCCCTTTCGGAAGCGGGCCCGCAAGAGATTCAATGGGGCCTTGCCCTTGCGGAAGCCTTCGATGATGGCGTTCTTACGCACATCAGCGAAGATGGTATCGACCTTTTTGGTGTATTCCTCATAGTCCACTTTGAATTCCAGATAGAGGACCGATCCAGGCCGAATCTCTCTGACGACCAGCTCATAAGGGATTTTTTCTTTCTCTTTTTCGTCTTTCCCCTCGGCGTCGGCAGCCTCTTCCACCGCCTCGCGGGCAGTCTCTTCCACCGCCTCGTCGGCCGTTTCTACGGTCGGCGTCTCCACGGCGCTTTCATCCTGCTCAGGGGTGTTGAGTTCTGAATCGCTCACAGCAATACTCTCCTTCGTGTTGATCGTGCCCGAATTAGGTCCGGCGTTCCTCTTATCCGGAATTCCTGTCGCTTCTTCTTTGTCACGTCAGGTAGCTGAAGAGTCTAAAAACGGGTACAGCACGAGGTCAAGCGGAAAACCCCGAACGAAAAAGGGCCCGTGGGAAAGTTGGGACTCACTGGCGAGAGGAAATCCGTCCGGAGGGCGTTTTTGTCCTCCATTCCGCATACGCCGGAAACAGTTTCGCCGGCGAGTCACTATACCAGGAATACCCCATGCGTCGCTCCAGTTCGATTTCCGCCATGCTGGATTTCTTGACGCCGTCACGACCGCAAAAGAATGGGCGTTGGGTTTCAATATCATAAAAACGGGCCCACAACGGCGGGGCCTGCGGATCTTCGACCAATAAACGATCATTATCCCTTTTTATCAGGCGATGACCGGTGATTTTGGAATCCTCAAACCAGGCGACGCCGGCCTCAATGGATCGGGCAATCGCGTCGGTCGGCTCTTCTATACTCATCAGCAACCGGAGAATGCCAACGCTTTCGCTGCCACTCAGGGATTCCAGTTCGTAGGATCGGGCGGGCCGGGGGCGATAGTCCACCGGATCGTGTTGGGCGCACCAGACGGTTCGCCGGCCCTGGACAATAATCTGACTGTTTAAGATGAATTCGACGCCCTTATCAAAGGCTTCTGCGCACGCCTGACGCCGCTTGCCATCCACAAGTGACGCATCCGCCGACTGGGCCACCTCACGAACAAACTCCATGAGTCCCACCATCGTCCCGTCATTGAAGGTGACATAACGCGAATAACCGGAAGCGGGAAAGGACTGGGGCCAACCGCCACTGGGATATTGAGCGTCCAGGATGTGATCCAAGCCTCGAAGAAACGCCTGACGGGACCGTTGATCGCCCGTCGCCCGCCAGGCGCGGGCCAGGTAGCGCATTTCCCCGCGCGTTCCTCCGTTGTCGAAGGTCCCCCGAATTGAATCGGAACTCTTGTCGCACATGGCTGCGCTCGTATCCATATTCTTGGGCCAGTCCCCGCGAGCCGATTGCCATGAGAGGATGCAGTCTGTTTGGCGGCGTCCTTCGGCGCTGCGGTACCAGTCCTCGCCTTTCGATTGATCATATACCGATCGCGCCCACAGCCCGGCCGGCGCAATCAGAGACAATACGACCCAACCGCAGAGAATAGATTTTCGCATGAGAACCTCCCGTGAATCGTTGAGTCGGGCCGTCAGCGCCGTCACGATTTGTTACGCGCTACGCGGCAAAAATCGCGCCAGCGCCTCACTTGCTCGTTCCCGAACCCAGGACAGCGCGACTTGCTTTTCGTGGAAAGACTAAAAGGTCATCACCTTCCAGTCACCCTTCAGGCGATCGCTTAATGGCTTGCCCATCCCTTTGACCGTCAGGCCCATGTCCTGGAGTTTCTTTTCCACCCCATACCGCCGGGCGCACACAATGCAAGCCTCCGTCACGACGCCCGCTTCCTGCATGGCTTTCATTTCCTTCTGTAGCTCTCGGTTTTCACTCAACAGTTTTGCCGAAGGTCCCCAGACCACGATGGTCACTTCATCAAACCAGCCGGCCTTTTTGGCATTCAGCGTGTACATGAAACACACATTTTTCGCCACATCCGGATCCCCGCTGGTCCAGACCACACAGAGACGCGAAGGCTCTGTTGACTGAGGCGCATTGGACGGACCGACGGCCGCGACAACGAGGAGAAGCAGTCCCCACAACACGAAGGTCCACAGTATTTTTATTCCGACATGTTGGTTCATCATTCAATCCTCGAGTGGTTTATGAACCGCAGAAAATGCGATCGTGCCGCTTTGAATTTATTGGGCTGGCTCCGGGGCCCATTCCAGAATCTGACCATCCGCCACCAGCTGCTTTTGCAGCTGGGCGTAGGACACGTTTTGGACCTTTTCGTCGTTGTCGGCGGCCATGGCCGCAATCGATGCCGCCGACTGGCCGAGGATCATGAACACGGGCTCCATGCGGATCGAACCAAACGCGATGTGGGAACTGCTCACACAGACAGGAACCAACAGGTTCTCGCATTCCTCCGTCCTGGGCAAAAGCGCCCCCATGGCGATTCGATAGGGCGCCGGCGCCTTGACGCCGATATCGCCTTCATTCTGAACCGTTCCGTCCGGCTTGACATACCGCTGCACATTGTGGGAATCGAGCGTATAGGAACCCATCCCCACCGATTGCGGCACGTCGCGTTTACCCAGCACATCGTTTTCAGTCATCACGTATGCGCCGATCATGCGCCGCGCCTCGCGCACGTAAATCTGATGGGGCCAATGTCCATTATCTTTAAATTCATCTTTGGCCAGCCCCCACTGGCTCATCCGTTCGCGAATGGATTCGGGAACCTGTGGATCATTGGCCAGGAAATACATCAATCCTTTTTGATAGGTCTCATGTTCCGCCAAAATTTCCCGCCGCCGTTCGTAGCTGGCTTCCGGATAATCGTAATTCATGCCGATGTTATCGGTGCTGAAGGGGCCGTGATTATTGGTATCGGTTTTTCGATTCGGGATTTCATCGAATTTGTAAAAAACATCACGCCATCCGGTTTCGAAGATACGAACCAGCAACGCGTATTGGCTGGCATCATATCCCGCCGGCTTTGGAAATGGGACACGATTGTCCGGATGATTGGACAGACACATGCGGTAACAGTAGGCTTGGACGCGATGATCGCCATCCCCCTTCTTGCCGGGATCGGCGCCGGAAATCCGGGGAAGCAATCCGCTGTTCGGATCGCCCGGGATCCGGTAGGGATCAACCTGTTTTTTGAAATGATGCTGGTGATGCAAGACCCCGACCTGCACACCGTTCCACTCCTCGCCGTAAACAGAGTTGGCTTCGCGGCCCACATGATACGTGACGCCAGCGGCTGCCATGAGATCCGCCTCATAGGTAGCGTCAATAAACATGCGCCCCCGATAGACCTCCCCATTCAACATGCGAATGGAAACAATACGGGCCCCCTCCATCGTCACACCCTTTTCCCGATCCAGCCATCGGTCCCGCCAGACGGGGATTTGGTGTTCGGCCACCAGTTCCTCGAAGACCTGCTCCGCCACGTGTGGCTCGAAGATCCACATGGTGCGCGCAGCCCCGTCGATCGCCGGCGTTCCCTGGCCGCGATTGCCGAACTCCGAGCGCTTGTGCCAACGCCAGGCCGCGTCGCGATCATAATGTTTCCAGACCCGATGATAGAACTCCCGGGCCAATCCTCCGATCACCGCCTTGTTGCCCGTATCGGTCCACCCCAGCCCCCCCGATGACAATCCCCCCAAGTGCCGATCGGGACAGACAATTCCGACGGACTTGCCCATCCGTTCGGCCTGAATCGCCGCCATGACGCCGGCCGACGTGCCCCCGTACACCACAATGTCATATGATTTTTCCTGCGCGGCGCGGCTGACGCTTCCTGCGGTCACCAGGTACCCAACACAAAGAACCGTCCAGAGTATCCGTATCAAAGTCATCCGGCTGTTTCTCCCGTTGTCGAAATTTTGCTTTGTTTTGGTTTGAATTGATTTAATAGAAACCTATCCGAGCGATCATCGGGATTCAATCCCTTCTTATGTCGAATCCGCAGTCTGACAGGAGGACGAAGCGCCCGCGCGCCAATTCAGCGCTTGAGTCATCCGGGCGAGGCTCATAGAATTTTAGATTCGAATCCAAAGTCATCCCATCCAAGGAGAATCGTTATGTCACGTAGAAGAATGCGCTCATGTTTTTTCGCCATCACGCTTGTTTCCCTTTTGTTGTTTGTCGGTTGCGACCAGAGCAGGGACACGCAAGCGCCCACCCCGCAAAGCACACCCAGCCGACCCCAGGCGCCGACACCAGTGGTGGCAGCCGATCCGACGCCCACCGCTCCGGCCACCCAAAACGAAACCATTCACAAAGCCGCCGCCAAGGGCGATCTGGCCGACATCCGGATTTTTCTGGAATCCGGCGTGGACCCGAATGCGCGGACGGATTCCGGCAATACGCCGCTCCATTCCGTCCAAACCGTGGAAGCCGCCCTGTACCTCATTGAACAGGGCGCGGATGTAAACGCCATGAACAACACGAAATGGACTCCGCTGCTCATGGCCGCTCTGAAGAAAAACATCCCGGTCGTCCAAGCCCTGCTGGAAAAGGGCGCCGACATTAATGCCCCGGACGGCTCGGACATGACGGCTCTGCACCACGCCGTTCGCCGCAAAAGCCTGCCGCTTGTCCAACTGCTGATTGAAAAGAAAGCGGACCTCAGCGTTCGCGACAAGGAGGGCTGGACGCCGCTCCACCATGCGGCGCTGAAAAATGAATTGGAAATCGCCCAGGCCTTGCTGGACGCTGGAGCCGATGTCAACGCGGCCAGCAACGGCGGAGGTCGCCCGCTTCACGAAGCCGCTGTCGGAACCAGCAAGGAAATGATCGATCTGCTGATTGCCGCCGGCGCGGAGATTGAAGCGAAAACCAAAGAAGACAAAACGGCCATGCAATACGCCATGGAAGCCGAAGAAAACGATGAACTGGTCCAAGCCCTGGCCGCGCACGGCGCCAAGACGGAATAAGACGCCTGGCAAAAAAAACACGGCCGATTCGGTCTTGCTGGCGATCCAATTCGCTCGACCAAGCGCCGTCGGCGCCTTGCCACGTCCGTTTGGATAACGGAGTTTGCCAGAATCCAACAAAGCCCTGTCCGCACAAGGCGGTCAGGGCTTTCCTTATTGAGGATTCTGCAGCGTTTTTATGCGTGGATCAGGTCGAAGACCTTTGATTCGTCAAAGAGCAGTCGTCCACATTGTTCACAGGCATACAAACCTTCTTCGAGGCTTTCACGGGAACTGGGAACGGAAATATAACATCCCGTGCAGCACCCCCCTTTGATGGGAACAAGGGCGGACTTTCCGTAACGCCCAACCAAATACTCATGGCGGTCCACAATTTCTGGTGGCAACTCCAACTTACAACGGTCAACTTCAGCCCGCATACGGCGACGATTCTTCACATCCGGCTTGTCAACCGTCAATTCATGCAGGCGGATCAGCGATTCCAAGGGTCCTAACATATTCCGCCTCCTTCGTAGGGATTTCTCTTTTTGTTAGCGAGTTTCATGCCATCCATTCGGAGGATGCTCCGTTTCATCCGGCGTTGCTCCCGCTTGGGGCAACACATGAAATTTCGCCACTGCCGTATCTGTTTTCTTAGAAAGATGTGTGCCAGTTTCCAACTTTCAGAGGGTAATAGACCTAAAACGCACAATTTCAACGGTCTTTGAAGTGAATACTGGTGAACTGGTTCCATATTTCTCAATTAGATTTATCTTATTGTCGGAACATCTCTGAAATTATTTCAATCCTGCCAAACTTTCTTCCCTTGTTTTTTCAATCGCCGTCCGCCATACTCCCTCCATCAGGATCGCATGGTCAGGAAACCCGACGAGTGTTTGACTGTTTTTCGGGGGGACACGTCACGAAACACGAGGATAAACCTTTGATAAATGGCCACTTATGGGTTCACGGCCGGATCCAATCATTTCTTAAGGAGAATGCGATGATACGCACATTCCCAGCGACGACTTTGGCCGTCATGATCTTCATGACATCCGCCATGGGCGCTTTTTCGGCTGAAGAAGAAGTAAAAAAGGCTGATTCCGCTCCCCAATCCCAAATAAGGAAAGAAGACTTGAAGACCGAAAAAGACCGTCAGAGTTATGCGGCCGGCTATCGGACCGGCCAGCAGATGAAGCAAAGCGGCTATGATCTGGACATTGCCATCCTCATCAAGGCCGTGGCAGATGGTTTTAATGAAGCCAAGGGTGTCATGACTCAGGAAGAGATCATGGAAACCATCATGAAAATGCAACAGGAGCGCATGAAGCAGATGCGCGAGCAACAAGAATCGCTGGGCAAGGAAAGCAAAGCCAAGGGCGAAGCTTTTTTGGCGGAGAACGCTAAGAAAGAAGGAGTTACGGTCCTTCCAAACGGCCTGCAATATAAGGTCCTGAAATCCGGCGACGGCCCCGCCCCCAAGGGCAATGACACGATCAAGGCCCTCTATACGGGCAAACTGATCGATGGGACAGTGTTTGACGCTTCGGAGCGACATAACAATGTGCCGATCGAGTTCAAACTGTCCGGTGGCGTGATCCAGGGCTGGCTTGAAGCCGCCAAACTCATGCGCCAGGGCGACAAATGGCAACTCTATATCCCGCCGGACCTGGCGTATGGCTCCCGCGGCGCCGGCGATGCCATTCCTCCGGAATCGGTTTTGATCTTCGATATGGAGATGGTTGAAGTCGTTCCCGCCCAATAAAACCGACACCTGCGCAATTTCAGCGGCAATTGTTAGCGGTTTGGCGCCTCATCCCCAGTGATGAGGCGCCTTTTTTATTCGTCCAGCCAATCCCAATAGCGCTCTCCGAAACGGGACCGCCATTCCAGAGTCAGCGCCTCCCGCCCCTCTGGCGCCCTGAATCCCCGCACTGACAGACGATTGCAACATAGACACATTTCCGATTCCAAATCCCAGGGATCCTGTCGAGGATGGAGTCCATAGAGGCGATCGCCCACAATCGGCAGGTCAAAATGACTCATCTGAACCCGGATTTGGTGTTTTTTACCGGTTTCCGGGAGAATCCGACACAGAGCCCGATCTTTCCCCCTTTTGAGGGGGAAAACCGTCAGGAATGAATTGGGGGCTTTGTCCGGATTCACCGTTTGCCGGTGATATTGTGTGGATGATCGTTCGATATGGTCCGCCAACCGGACAGCATCGAACATGCGGTTGCATCGGTTTTCGCATAAAGCCAGATACTCTTTTTCCAAATGCGAGGCTCCGGGTCGAAACAGGCCGGCATAGTGACTGCGGGTTGCCCGGCGAACAGAGAACAAAACCAGGCCGGACGTGTCTTTGTCGATTCGATGCAGAGGGGTCAGTTCCCGATTCCCGGTCTGAATGATCAGCCGATTGAGCAGACAATGATTCAGATAGTGGCCGGCGGGGGTAACCGGCAGGAACGGTGGTTTGTCCACAACGAGCAGGTCCTGGCTCTGAAAAACGATTCGGAAATCACTCCGAACGGGCCATTCCTCCGGGACTTCGCGGGCATATCGGATTTCGAGCAGTGGCTGATACGGCTCGCCCGCCGCCAATTGCCGGCAACCGGCCCGTACCTTGCCTTCCGCGAAGCGCCTCTCCCAGACGGCCTCCCCCACGCGGGGGAAGCGCCACGTAAAAAAGCCCAGCAGCGTATGGATCCCATCCGGGGGGATCTCCGGCAATTTAATCGTTCCCTCGTTCAGAAAGGCAAATGGCTGATCCGTCATTTTCTGCTACTTTTCGCGATTCAGAATAAAAAATCGTTGACCCCGCGCCAGACCTTCGCGATAGAGTTAAACATATTGAATGGAGGTTTCCGCTCTGACGGGACCGCCACCAGGCAGCATCCCCAAACGCAAGGAGACGATAAATGGCCGTTCTACACTCGAACACTCAGGCAGCCTGCGCAGCGCAGAATTTCATCCTCACGCACTTTATGAATCATAATTTGAAGGTGTATTGTGGTCATAAAGGCGAAACGTATGTGGGACTCGTCGTCGAATGCGCGGACGGCATCCTGACGTTGGAACGCGACGGCAAGCGCACCTTCATTGCGTGTAACAAAATTGAAAGCATGCAGGAAGCCGGTCAGGCATAACCGTTGCGGAGCAACAGGCGTTTTTCTGAACAGGGCCTCTCGTCATGAGAGGCCTTTCTTTTAAAGCACCGCCGGGAACAATTGCATCACCATCAGCGCCACCAAAATATAAATCGTAATCGCCAGAACGTCCATCAGCGACGTGATGAAGGGACTGGAGATCACGGCCGGATCCAGACGCAGACGCTTGCAGAGAAACGGTAAAACACCCCCCAGCATGGTGGAAACGACAACGCAAATCAGAACGGCTCCGGCGACAGACACGCTCAGGCACAGCGATTTAATGAAGGAAACTGTTTCTCCCGTTTCGGATACGGGAATCACCATCGTCGCCATTCCTCGGACAAAGGCGACCAAAGCCAACGCAGCCCCCACCAGCAAACCGATGAAGGCTTCATGACTCATTACATACCGCCATGCCGACCAATCCCGCCGCCCGCTG
>JADFCT010000261.1 GCA_017161665.1 Candidatus Sumerlaeota bacterium | reverse complement strand
CATAGGGCTTGATCACCATACAGCCCTTGACACAGGTATAATCGGCCAAACCTGTTTTACGGACCAGATCAATATACCACTTCGAGAAATCTTCTTCTCGTTTGGTTAGTTCCTTGATAAAATTCTTATCGTTTGTGTCGGTCATATCGAATGCCTCGTTCACATGAGTTGCTGAAATGGTCGGACAGTATATCGACGCCCCGTCGCCAAGGCCAAGGCAAAAAAAGGACGGCCGTTTTTCGATTAAGGATGCGCCCCGTCAAAACACCCATGGCCGCCTAATCCGTCTCCATCCCCTCATGGATAACGGCGACGGCTTCATGAATCTGGCGGCGCAAGGCGACAAAATCAGGTGGCGTCGCCTTGTCAATCGGGGTTGGCAGGATCAAATTGGCGCCGGCGACCACGATATTGTGGATGTGGTCGGGCAGGAAGGGGCCGGTGACCGCCACCTGGCCCGTCGTGTTCTGGCGCGCTCGAATCAGAGGATTTTTGGAGTGGATGCCATGATTCAGGCCCGTCGCGTCCAGGGTGACGCCAATGATATGAACGCCCAGCGCCTCCAGGCGCCGCGTTCGCCGGGCCACATCCGCATGGGGGGACAGATGGACGCAGACCATCCCACCCTGTTCGCGGGCCACCGCCACGATTTGGGCGATGACCGCGTCGTCCTCCGGGTCGACGCCGGCCACGATATCCGCGCCTTTATCCAAAAGCGCATGGACCTGGTCGGCCGCGTTGGCTTCACCGGTCCATTGCGCGAGATAGAGCCGGTTAGACAGCCGCTCTTTGATGTCCTCGATGACGCCGAGGCCCTGAGCGGCCAGAATCCGCGGCCCCAATTCCAGGATATCGCAATGGGCATAGATTTCTCGCGCCGTCGCCAGGACGTCGTCGAGCGTGTCGCCATCCACGACCGCCGCCAGGCTGGGGATGGGCGTAGAACGGCTGCGCAGACAGGGCGTGGGCTGGATGAAGGCGGGTTGGACCGGTTCGGGCGGCTCAATCTCGGGCGCAAGGTCTTTGCCTGGATAGTCGCCCACCCCTTCTTCGAGATAATGAACGAACTGGAGAATGCCGTCGGCCGCCTCTCGGGCCGGGTCTTCGGCGCCGGGGGTGAGCCAGGCGACCTTGACGATAGTGGCCCGAATAGCCTCGGCCACAGCGGGCGTCACGGGAGAGGGCGCGCCTTCCGGCAGATGGGTGATCACGTGCAGACCGGCGCGGATGGATGCGATGAGAGCGGGTTCCTGTTCCGCATCGGCGAAGGCGATATAAACGGCGTCCAAGCGCAACGCGCTGAGGAGGTCGCGATAATCCGTGAACAGGCTGTCGCCCGTCAGGTCAAACATGGCGCCGACGCATTTGAGAACGCCCACGTCGGGATGAGCGGCGCCGACAATGCGAATGCGCGGACAGGCCAGTTCCAGGGCCCGACGATGCAACGGCTCCAGAGCGCCTTGACGGGCAATAATCCCGACTTCGATCATAGTTCTTTTCCATTCAATGATGATTCATCTGCGTTATCTATATCGTTTTGCCGTTGGCTTCCGGCCCGGGCGCGACTTTTCTGAAGGTGTTCCCGAAACAGCTGAGCCGATTCGCGCTGGAGCGCATGTTGTTCGCGCAAGGCGATGCCCGCCGTGCGCAAGGCGTCCCGCAGGGCCATCACACACGCGAAGACCAGGAGCAGAATGATGGTCGCCAGCACGGAAACCTTCCAGAGGGCGCTGTCAAACCACTGAGTCACCGATTCGGCGAAGATGGTCAACCACATGGCGCACACCAGCGCAAAGGTCGCCGCCGCCCGTCGGAAAAAACGACGCGGATTGGCAAAGGGGTCGTCCGACACATGTCGCGTGACGAACACATAACTTTCATAAAACATGAACGCCCCGGCGCCCGCAAGCACCGCCAAGGCCAACAGCCATTTCATGGGATCTCCCTCCCGGCGCGCCCGGACCTTTCAGGATCGTCCTCGGAATACGGTCTTGAACATCTTCCATCCGGCGCGGGCCTTGGCCTGAAACTCCGCCGGACTGCGCAGCGACAGCAGTTCCTGCACGAGGCGGTTCGGACGCATATAAAAGGCCCGCATCGCCATCCGCTGGGCCTTCATCAGTTCTGCCGCCGTCAATTCCCCGGCCTCCAGAACCGCCGCCCCCTCTTCTTCATAGTCGTTCCAGTCATCCGTCGTCAGCCATCCCTTGGCCTTGGCCTGTTTGTACAGCTTCGTCCCGGGGAAGGGCGTGGCGATGTGAAAGTTCACATAGTCGGGCCGGATGGACTTGGCGAAGGCGATGGATCGCTTCACAGTGTCCCAACTTTCGCCCGGCAGCCCCAGAATGAAATAGGCCATCGACGTCAGCCCCGCCTGCCGCGTCAGGGCCATGGCCTCGCGGGACTGGTCCAGCGTCACGCCCTTGCGCGTGGCCTTGAGGATGGCGGGGTCGCCGGACTCCACGCCATAGGAAACCAGCACACATCCGGCGGCTTTCATAGCCTCCAGCAGAGGCAGATCCACCGCGTCCACCCGGCTGTTGCAAATCCATTGGATGCCCAGGGCCGCCTCGCGAATGGCCGTGAACAGGTCCATGGCCCACTGGCGATTCAGCGTCAGCGAGTCCGTCATAAAGACGATGTTGCGAATGCCATGGGCCTCGACGATTTGCCGCAGTTCCTGGACGATGTTATCGACCGATCGCTCCCGCACACGCTTGCCCCAGACGGCGCCAGCCCGACAGAACGTACAGGGCCAGGGACACCCGCGCGTGGGGATGACCGTGGTGAAGGGCCCGTCGGGAAAAAAGGGCATTCGATAGGCGTCGTTCGGCAATAAATGACGGGCCGGCAAGGGAAAGGAATCCAGGGACGCTCCGGGCGGTCGCGGCTCGGTCAGGGCAATGCCACTGCCCACTTCCCGCCAGGCGATGCCCTTGATGGCGCGCAGGAAATCGACGGGATCCTCGCTCCGATGGCGCGTCAGGTTCCGCTCCATGGCCTCCAGCAGTTCTGCCAGCGTTTCTTCGGCCTCATTGATCAGGACCAGGTCCGCCCGGCTTTCTTCGAGGGATTCGCGGGGCAGGGCGGACACATGGGTCCCCGTCCAGGCGATCAACGCCTCGGTCCGCTCCCGGAACTCACCGATGACAAAAGCGTCATTCCGGAAGGTTGGCGTCGTGGTGTTGGCCACGATCAGGTCGGGATCCCATTGGGCTACCGCTTCGGTCAGCGTTTCCACGCTCATGCCGATGGCCATGGCGTCAATGATGCGCGCCTCGTGCCCCTCCCGCTCGGCCACGGCGGCCAGATAGGCCAGACCCGTCTGGGGCCACAACTCACCGGCCACGGACTTGCGCCCACACCGACCGATTTCTTTCATGTAAATTTGACCGCTCACAGAGGGCGGATTGAGAAACAATGTTTTCATCATAAGTCGGGAGGCTACGCCAACGGCCGCCGGGGCGTCAAGGTTCGCCATGGACATGGGAGCAAAAAGGCGCCAGAATTCGTTCATTCACCTTTTACCATGGAGACGAACATGCGAATTACACTCACCCTTTTATCGATCCTGTTGTTAACCCCGCTGATGGTTCCGGCGGCTGATTTTTACATCGATCCCCAATCGGGATCGGCCGACGGCGACGGCAGCGCCTCCCGGCCCTGGGCCAGTCTTCAGGCCGTCGTCGACAGGGGCTTGATCCAAAGCCGCGAATGGGACGCCCTCCCCTACAAAGCCGACAGCAGCAAACTGGTTTCCAAAAACGAAAACGGACCGGTCCGGCCCGGCGACACCATCTGGCTACGAACGGGCGATTATGGCGACGTGACCATCCGTAAGCATTACAACGCCGGCCCGATCACCATCGCCGCTCAACAGGGCCACACGCCCCGTTTGCGCAGCCTCCTGATTCAATCGAGCGCCCATTGGGCGATCCAGGACCTCCATGTCAGCCCGGAGTTTGGAGAAGGCCCCAGGAAAAGGAACCTGATCGAAATTCAGTCTCACGGTTGGAATGGACCCGTCCATGATGTGCTCGTGGAGGGGTGCGTGCTTCGCTCGGCAGACGATACATCCCAATGGTCCGTTGAGGATTGGAATACACGGGCGGTCAGCGGCATCGACGCCGAGGGCGAGCGCATCACCCTTCGCGGCAACCACCTTAAAAACGTCAATTTCGGGATTTCCGTCAGCGCCTCCCATTCCCTGATCGAGCGCAACGAGATTGTCAATTTCGCCGGCGACGGCCTGCGCGGCCTGGGCAATTACTCAACCTTTCAATACAATCTGGTCAAAAACTGCTACGATGTGAACGCCAATCATGACGACGGATTCCAGAGCTGGAGCAACGGTCCCGACGGCGTTGGCACGGGCGAAGTGGTCGGCATCGTCCTGAGGGGTAACATCATCATCAACTACGAGGACCCCGACCAGCCCCACCGCGGCGCCCTTCAGGGGATCGGTTGCTTCGACGGGATGTTTGTCGATTGGGTGGTCGAAAACAATGTCATCTGTGTCGATCACTATCACGGGATCACCCTGCTGGGGGCGCGAGGGTGTCGGATCGTGAACAACACGGTCATCGATCCCAATGACCGGCGCCCCGGCCCCTCGGCGATACGCATCAACAAACACAAGAACGGAACGGCTTCGACCGATTGCGTCGTAAGAAATAATCTGGTCTCGGCCTTGTCCGTTGAAGGGGAGAATATGACCGACGATCATAATCGGGTCGTGGAACGGCCGGAGGAACTGTTTGTGAATCCCGGCAAATTTGATTTCCATCTGCGCAAAGACGCCTCAGCCATCGACGCGGGAACGGACGCCCTTGCGCCCCAAATCGACGCCGACAGCGCCACGCGCCCGAAGGGGGAAGCAGTTGATCTGGGGGCCTATGAATATGAAAGCAAGTGATTTTTTAGGCCACGGAACACACGGAAAGGCCTGTCGGCCCAGCGGGACGACAGAACCCAATTTCAGTGTATTCCGTGTGTTCAGTGGTCAAAAGGTCGTCGTTTTATTTTTCTTGATCCTGATGGCTTTGGCGCCCCATCCGGCGCTCGCCCAGGACGAAACCGTCCCAGAATGGGCCGTGGGATTGAAGGCGCTGGCCGACGAGAACGGTATGGAGTTTCCGTGGAACGAATGGGATGAGTTGATGAAAGCCGCCGACGATTCACTCACCTCCGACACGCTGGACCGCGACGGCGACGGCCTTTTTATGAACATCGATCCCAACGACTATAATCCGGATGTCGATGACGACGGATTTAC
>JADFCT010000260.1 GCA_017161665.1 Candidatus Sumerlaeota bacterium | reverse complement strand
CTGATCGACAATGGCGTTGGCCAGTTCCCGCGCCAGGGCGTCATGGGGATTGAGCCAGTCGGTGAGGTCGCGCCACAGGTCAGCGTTCAGGCCGGCCACTCGGGATCGGATGACGGGGACGGCGTTCAGGGACTCGCGCAGGGCGACGAGGTCGCGGGCGTTGGCCGTTCCGGCGTTGATCCGGGCGGCAATGCGTTCGATATCGTATATGTTTTTCAGCTGCGCGCGAAGGTCTTCGCGGGCGCCGTAGTCTTGAAACAGCGTATCCACCGCGTCCAGGCGCTGATCAATTTCCGTCGTGTCCTTGAGCGGCCGCAGCAGCCAGGAGCGCAACAGACGCGCGCCCATGGGCGTGATGGTGTGGTCGATGACGGACAGGAGCGTCCCGTCGCGGCCGCCGGCCTGAAGGTTTTCGACGAGTTCGAGGGACCGCTGCGTCGTGGCGTCCAGGATCATGTAGTCGGACGTGGAATAAACCTTCAGGGTGTTGACATGTTCGAGGGCCGACTTTTGCGTGTCGCGCAAGTAGCCAATGAGCGCGCCGGCCGCGCGAGGGGCGGCGTTCAGTTCCTCGGCGCCAAAGCCGCTGAGGTCATGGACCTGGAGTTGTTCGCTGAGCCGTTCTCGGGCCAGGCGGCCCCCGAAGTCGTCGTCGGGCAGGGCGGTCAAAGGGACTCGGAACGACTCATCCAGCAGACGGGCCAGCGCGTCCCGTTCCGAGGCGGGGACCAGAATTTCGGCCGGTTGGAGCCGGCACAGTTCACTCAACAGGTCCGCCCCTTCGCGCCCGCCGTTCATTTCGGTGATTTCAAATCGTCCGGTGGACATATCACACACGGCCACGCCCCAGGCCCCGGACTTTTTGGCGCTTCCGTTTTCGCGATAAATCGAGACCAGGAAATTGTGGCGTCGTTCGTCGAGGATCGAGGACTCGGTGATCGTCCCCGGGGTGGCCACGCGAACGACATCCCGGCGGACCAGGCCTTTGGCCTTCTTGGGATCTTCGGTCTGCTCGGCAATGGCGACCTTGTATCCGGCGCGGATGAACTTGGACAGGTAGGCGTCCAACTGATGATAGGGAATCCCCGCCAGGGGCATGGTTTCGCCCCCGCCGGCGCCGCGCTTGGTCAGCGTGATATTGAGAACCCGGGACGCCGTGACGGCGTCTTCGTAAAACATTTCATAAAAATCGCCCATGCGGAACATCACGACCTTGTCGGGGTGTTCGTTTTTGATCCGGTGATATTGCCGGAGCATGGGGGTGGCGGCTGTGGTCATGAGGATGCCTTTATGGTGTCACTCGTTTAGTGGACAGGATGTACAGGATAAACAGGATTTTTTTGTTTGCGGCTGCGCCGCAAAAAAACATCTTGTTCATCCTGTAAATCCTGTCACGAAACAGATTAACATTATATGTTTTCCGGTTTCAGAAATCCAAAGGTTTCCCCGCCGTAATGGGTCAGATAGGTCACGACGATTCGAATGTCGTTATAGGGAACCTTTTCTTCCAGCAAATCAAACGTGGGTTTGAGTTGCGGAACCCGTGTTTGTTGGACGGCCTGGCGTATTTTTTTCTCGGTGTTCGCGTCCACCCATGGCGCCAGACTCTTCGGTTGGATGCCGGCGATGTATTCGCAAAGATAACCGGTAACCGTCGATTGCGCCAGCCCGAGTTCGCTGGCCACCGGCTCGATGGCGGCTCCCTGGGCAAAGAGCTGGGCGGCTTTCCATTTGTTCTTTTTACTTTGGGCCGGCGAAATGTACGACGACTTTTTTTTCTCTTTCTCCTCAAACACATTGAGCGGCATCCCGTTGCTTTCGGCATATTGGCGGATTTCGGGGATGAATATCTTCGCGTATTTCGCGGCCTTCTGTTCGCCGACGCCGCGGATGCGCTGAAAGGCCTCCGCATCACCCGGTCGCCGTCGGGCCAGTTCCAGGAGTGTTATGTCGCCGAAAAGATGGAACGCCGGCATGTGGCGGCGCTGGGCGAGAGACAGGCGCAGGGCCTTGAGGTTGGCGAAAAGCCCCTGCTCCAGTTCGCTGAGCTCGTCGGGGCTCGGCGCCACGGTCTTGGGACGCGAATAGTCCCGGGGGGGCGGCGCGGCATCGGGCGTGACCGTTCGCAACCGGCGCCGCAGATTGGCCTGGGGATCGGACTCATGGAGGATCGGCGTGGTGATGCCCCGGATCACCGCCCAGCCCTTGGCCGTCAGCAGCAGCCGCTGGTCCGCGTCAACCTTGCGCAAACAGCCCTGGGAAACGAGTTGCTCGGTCCAGGCTCGAAGGATGTTGGGTTTCACTTCAGCCAATAATCCAAAAGTGGACAGCGTATCATGGCCATTGACCTGGATGGCGGGGTCATCGGCGCCGCTCAGCACACGGGCGATATAGTCGGCGTTTCCGGACTCGTCCACCCGCTTGACGCAGGATAAAATTTTCTGGGCATAGACCAAGGCCGTGTCGGCCGACACGGCCTTGGAATCGCCCAGACACACGTCACAGGCGTGGCAGGGGCCTTTGGCCCAGGACTGGCCGAAATAGGTGACCAGTTTGCGATGGCGGCAATCCCAGTCGTCGGCGTAGCCGAACATGCGCCCGAGTTTTTCCTTTCGGATGGCGAGTTGTTCGTCGCTGCAGTCCTTGAACATGCTCATCCACATGGGGTAGTCGCGTTTGGACCACAAAAGCCAGCACTCCGAGCGCAGGCCGTCCCGCCCGGCGCGGCCGCTCTGCTGCTGATAATGTTCGAGCGATTCGGGCATACCCTGATGAATCACAAAGCGAACATCGGGCTTGTCGATGCCCATACCGAAGGCCACTGTGGCGGTAATGATATGAATCTCGTCGCGGATAAAGGCGTCCTGATTGTGTTTGCGTTCCCCGGCGTTCATCCCGGCGTGATAGGGGGCGGCGCGATAGTCGGCCTCGCACAGGCGCTGGGCCAGCTCTTCGGTCTTGCGGCGGCTGAGGCAATAGATAATGCCCGATTCGCCGGGGTGGCGATCGATGATTTCCCGCATTTGGCTGAAAGCCCCTTGTTGTGGCGCCACGCCGTAAACGAGGTTGGGACGATCGAAGGAGCCGACCAGCACTTCCGGTTCGCGCAAAGCGAGTTGGTCAACGATGTCCTGGCGGACGCGCTGGGTGGCCGTGGCCGTGTAGGCATGGAAGGCGGCTTGCGGAAAGGCCTCACGCAACACACCGAGCATACGGTATTCCGGGCGAAAGTCGTGTCCCCACATACTGATGCAGTGGGCCTCGTCAATGGCGATCATTTCCAGTCCCTCGCTTTCGCGAAGGTTTTGGACGAACCCTTCCTGACAGAGGCGCTCGGGGGCGACATACAGGAGTTTGAGGGCGCCGGTCCGGGCGCGGACCATGGCGTCGCGCTGCTCGCCAAAGGACAGGGAACTGTCGATGCGCGCGGCGGGAATGCCGCATTCGTTCAGGGCATCGACCTGATCTTTCATTAACGCAATGAGCGGACTGACCACGACGGCGAAGCCGGGCAGAATCATGGCCGGCGCCTGAAAACACAACGACTTGCCCCCGCCTGTGGGCAGGACCACCACGGAGTCGCGTCCAGCCAGCACGGCTTCCATCGCCTCGCGCTGGAGAGGACGGAAGGCGTCGTAGCCCCAATAGCGTCGCATTACCTCTTGGATCGTATTCGTCATGGATTCCGTCAGTTTTGGCGCGTCCGCGCTCATTTTTTGGCGCCAGTCAATGTCTCCCATTTGGGAAGAAGCGCTCAAGGGCAAAGTGGGGAAACCGGGCCTCTTTCGGCGTCAAAGAGACCGATTCATGGGGATCTGGACCGCCGGGGACGGAGACGCAAACAACACCTGCCCGGCAAAGGCCTGCAATTTCTTGATTTAGCCGCCCTTCAACTTTGGCGCAGGAATTGCTCCAGTGCCAGTTGGCCTCAGGATCGAAAGGCGCTACGCCGTGTCTGCCATCCCCCCAATTACTGTTTGAATGGAGAAACAAGCCATGCGAAGAACCCTCTTTTTTTTCATTTGTCTCGACACGCTGCTGGTCGGCGTATTTGTCGTCATTTTTGTGAAGCAACAGCAGGAAATCCGCTCCTTGCGCCAGCAGATCGGCCAGGGGCCCTCTGTGGAAGCATCCCACCCCATCCCCCCTCTGCCATCGGACGCTCCGTCCTCGCCTCTGAGCGCCGATGAGCGGGCGGACTATGAAAAGACCATCGAGGGACTGAAATCGCAACTGGACGCCGCAGCCGAAAAACTGGCCGCGACCGAGAGCGCCCATCCGCCGCTGAAATCTGAGCCAGTGGTCTCTGAACAAGAAACGAAGGGCGCCCCCGACAGCGTTCAGGGCGCAGCGTTCACCCAAGCCCTCCAGAGTCCCGGCATGAAAGAGATGATCCAGGCTCAGCAGAAAAGCATCGTTCTGTCCAGCAATGAGTCGCTCATGGACTACCTGAGCCTTTCCCCCGAAGAGCAGCAGACATTGCTGGACACCCTGGTCGAGAAACAGGCGGCCCTTATGGAAGCCGGATTGTCATTGAAAAACCAAACGCCGGAAGCGGTCGCGGAACAGATGAAGGGCTTGAGCCAGTTCGACGAGAAAATCAAAACCCTTCTGGGCGAGGAAAAGTACGAATTGTATCAGACCTATCAGGAAACCCAGCCGGAGCGCACGCAACTCAGCGCCCTTGACAAAATCCTCGGACCCGAGGTCGCCCTGACCGATCAGCAGGAGGAAGAGCTGCTGTTGGCCATGTATGAAAAACGGGAAGGCTCCTCGTTTGTCACGGAATCCTATAATCAGCAAACCTTTTTCCCCGCCGACGCGCCGCCCACGGAATGGACGCAAGAACTGGTGACCGGACACTTGCAGAAATTGTCCGATCTGCATGACCAATACCTGGTCAGCGCGGAAGGGATTCTGACCGATGCGCAGTTGAAACAGTTTGCCCAGACCCTGAAACAGGAATACGCCCGGCAGGAAATGATGATCCGCTCGGCCATGATGGTCTTCGCGGCGCCTTCGGAATAAGCGGGAGTATTGAAACCAGGCGGAATCGTCGCCCAAGCCCCGACTGAGTAATCTTTCCACCGTCCATCCGGGCGTTCGGAGGCGGATGAACAAACGGACCGATGGGTCTGAAAGTGGCATAGCCTGGGAAGAGCGCCGCCCCTGGTTCGTCTTCTCAAATTCCATTCCTCTTTACCACAGTGGAAAAAGGCTCAAAACCACATGGCTGGCGAAAGGGGCGTATCCCGCCCCTGACCGGACGTATCCCACACCTGTCC
>JADFCT010000259.1 GCA_017161665.1 Candidatus Sumerlaeota bacterium | reverse complement strand
CCGATAAGGCCCGCGCCCCAGGGGCCAAACATCCGCCAAGCCCCGAAGGTGGCGGCACATACCAGCCCAGGGTGGAGCGACCGATAGGGAGCGGAGCCCTGGGTCAGAGAACAAGCGACTGAGGCGCCGGCGCGATGTTTGCCGCGCCGCGCGCAAAAAGCGTGACGGCGCCGACGGCCGTCCGTCTGCGAGTCAACATTTTCAGGAGAGGGAATGTGAACATGCCGAAAGAACGGACACTGGTTCTCATCAAGCCCGATGCGGTCCAGCGCGGTCTCATTGGGGAGGTCCTGAGCCGATTCGAGCGAAAAGGGCTGACCCTGGCCGCCATGAAGTTGATGCGACTGGATCGGGAACTGGCCTGTCGCCATTATGCCGCTCATGCGGACAAGGACTTTTTTGAGCCCTTGATCGCGTTCATCACATCCGGCCCCCTGGTGGCCGTGGCGCTGGAGGGCGAAAACGCTGTGGCGCTGGTTCGCAAAATCATGGGCGCCACGGATCCCATGGAGGCGGCGCCCGGGACCATTCGGGGCGACTTTTGTGAACGGATGCGCTATAATCTGGTACACGGATCTGACTGCCCCCTCAGCGCGGCGGAGGAGTTGCGGTTGTTCTTCAATGAGTGTGATTATGTTGTTAGTGGACATTAAAGATATCTATATAAATAAAAATTTAAGGGCCGTGGCTTTCCCCTTGATCGCCCCCATGGGTTCGTTAGACTGAACCCTCGTTGACGCGTCCGGCGGGAAGTTTGCCGTGTTGGGGACGAAATGCCGGGTGTCAATGTGTCATCCGAAAATCTGCTAAAACTCGCTTATTTCTGAGCGCTTTTTTCGGGCGCTGGCGTTATAGGGCGAGTTTTTTGTGTGAGGGGTAATGCTTGTGCCAATCGCAAAGGACGGTATAAAATTCATCGTTCCCGCTCTGGTCATGACGATTGTTTTGTATTTTCTATTCTGGCCGGCGGCAGTCGTGGCCGGAATTCTCTCGGTGTTTATGATTTTCTTTTTCCGCGATTTTGAGCGGACCACGCCGGGGATTGAACATGCGGTGTTCGCGTCAGGCGACGGCCTGATTGACGACATCGAAGAAGTGGAAATGCCGGATTTCCCGGGCGGCAAGGCGCTGAAGATCGGTTGCTTCCTGTCGCTCTTCAATTGTCACATCACCCGTTCGGCCGTCAAAGGGCGGGTGCGCAGGATTCAGTATAATCCGGGGCGTTTTCTGGATGCCCGCAAACGGGAGTCGGGCCTGAAGAACGAGAACAACTCCCTCCTCATTGAGTCGGAGAACGGCCCCGTGCTGGTTCGTCAGATTGCGGGCAAGGTGGCCCGGCGCATTGTCTGCACGGCCCATATCGGCCAAACTGTGGAGGCGGGCGAGCGAGTGGGGCTGATCCGCATGGGATCGCGTGTCGAGGTTTATATCCCAACGGACAGTGAGTTGCGGGTCAAAAAAGGGATGATGATTCAGGCCGGTAAGACCGTTTTGGCCCTGCAAAAACCCTAAGCATGAGAGAGAAAACGGATGAGGGATAAGAAGCAGCCATTAAAGCGGGTGTATATCCTGCCGAATTTGATAACCGCCTCCAGCATGATGTGTGGTCTGCTGGCCATCTTTACGATCATTCGTCCCACGCCGGATTACGATATGGCCTGTTACCTGATCGTCATCGCCGCCATGCTGGACTTTCTGGACGGCAAGGTGGCGCGCATGACGCGGGCCACCAGTACGTTTGGCGAGCAGTTTGACTCCCTGGCGGATCTGGTTTCGTTCGGCGTCGCCCCGGCGGCTTTGATTTTTACGGCTCTGACACACTCCTTTGATTTGCCGGATCGCGCCGTGGCCGGTGTGTGCGTGCCCTTTGCGATCTGTTCGGCTCTGCGCCTGGCCCGGTTCAATGTGCAGTCCCATGAAGAGGAAAAGGTGGATTTTACCGGAATGCCCACTCCCGCGGCGGGCGGGTGCATGGTGGGGCTGTATTTCCTGATCGACACGTTCATCGACTATCCCTGGATTGGTCGCCTGGCGCCGTGCCTGGTGCTGCTGGTCGCATACCTGATGGTCAGCCGGGTCCGCTATCCGAGCCTCAAACGGGTGGCCTTCAAACGCAAATCCTTCGACTCGCTGGTGGCCTTTGTGCTGTTGGCCGGTCTGGCCATCGCTCTGATGAATCATTTCCGCATCGTCCTGATGATCGGTTCCTTTATCTATGCGAGCGTGGGCTTGATTTTGGCCCTCACGAGTCCTTCGCTCAAGACGTCTTCCGCTGAATCGCCATTGACCACCGACAAATAACGGCATTGCGCGTTCTATCGCCTCAATAACTTTGGTTCCGGCTCGGACCCGGGTGGGCAATTTACAGGATTGACCCATTCCGGGATCTGGCGCATGATGGCCCTTGCCACGATGCCATGAGGAGGAAGCCATGTCCGCCACACTGATTGACGGCAAAGCCGTCGCCGCCAAGGTCTGTGAAGAGGTTCGCGTCGAAGTCGCCGAATGGGTCGCCAAAACAGGCGTCAAGCCGAACCTGACCGTCATCCTCGTGGGCGAAGATCCCGCTTCACAGGTCTATGTGCGGAATAAAAACCGTCGTTGTCTCGAACTGGGCATGGACAGCGAGATGATCCGCCTGGCCGCCGACACGCCCCAGGACGAAGTGGCCGCCGTCATCGACCGACTGAACGCTGACTCCAGGGTTCATGGCATTCTGCTTCAGTTGCCCACGCCGGATCATATCGACTCCGACGCATTAATAGAGCGGATTTCGCCAGATAAGGACGTCGATGGCCTCCATCCCGTCAGCGCCGGACGGCTCATGCTGGGGTTGGACGGGCCGAAACCCTGCACGCCCTTTGGCTGTATTCGGCTGTTGCTGGAGTACGGAATCGAAACCCGCGGCAAGCGCGCCGTCGTCGTGGGGCGGAGTAATATCGTCGGCAAACCCATGGCGCTCCTGCTCGGACGCAAGGGCGCGGGCGGTGACTGCACGGTGACCATGGCCCATTCGCGCACGCCGGACCTGGCCGGAACCATCCGCGCCGCCGACATCGTCGTGGCCGCCATTGGCCGGCCGGAGATGATCACCGGCGACATGATCCAGCCCGGCGCCACAGTGCTGGACGTGGGGATCAATCGCGTGGACGATCCCACCCGTGAACGGGGCTATCGCCTGGCCGGTGACGTGCATTTCGAATCGGCCAAAGATGTCGCCGGCGCCATTACGCCCGTCCCCGGAGGCGTGGGCCCCATGACCATCGCCATGCTCATGCGCAATACGCTGGAACTGTACAAAAAGACCGTCGAATGACTGCTGCTTTTGCAGCGAAACTGTAGATACATGCAGACCTGGGCGAGAGGCGCGCGCCACCAGGGGGGCATCGCTCAATCTTGTAAAAGGTGACAGACATGAACCCGAATCAAACATTCCCCACCAATCTGATCCTGTCGGACGAGATCCGGAATCTGCTGGAATCGTCGGCTTCGACGAGTATCGCCTCGTCCATTGAGGAACTGGAATCGCTCGCCACGCCGAATGGAGACTCGACGACGGTGCGCTATGAACTGCCGGACGGCGCCTGGATCGACGAAGTCGATGTGGTCAAGGTGAAAAACGGCACGTCCGCCAACTATCGGGAAGCGTACATGCGGCGACGGGATCCGGACTGCATGGTTGTGGCCGATGACCGGCCCTCGGATAAGCCCCGCTTCAAGGACCGCTTCGATTTCGACTTTGAGACGCTGCGGGGCGAAACATTCGACTGGTTGCGAAAGCAGGATCTGGCTGTCTTTGGATTTGAAATGGGACAGCCTGGCCTGGGAGGAGACGCCATCGCCATCGCTCCTGCCAATGCCGGTTTCTTCGCTTTAGGGCTGGGGTTGCTCCAGGGGATTCTGGACATCCAGAACATGGGACGGGATTTCGAGCCGACGACGATCATCTATGTGGCGCCGCCCTTTCGACAGACTCATTTTGATGGAAAACAGGTCGTCGTGCACCATCGCGGGGAGATTCATGAAATCTTCTCCTATAATCTCTATCCCGGCCCCAGCGCCAAAAAAGGCGTTTACGGCGCTTTAATTGAATTGGGGGAAGCCGAGGGCTGGATCACGGCGCACTGTTCGGCCGTCAGGGTGGTCACGCCCTATGACAATGAGACGGTGTTCATGCATGAGGGGGCCAGTGGCGGCGGCAAGAGTGAAATGCTGCAACAACCCCACCGTCAACCGGATGGTCGGCTGCTGTTGGGACGGAATACGGTGACCGACGACAAGCGATATCTCGAAATCCCCCGGACCTGCGATCTCCATCCGGTCTGTGACGATATGGGGTTGTGTCACCCCGCCATCCAGAAAGATTCGGGGAAACTGGCTCTGACGGACGCCGAGAATGCGTGGTTCGTACGCGTCGATCACATTAATCGCTATGGAACCGATCCGGATCTGGAGAAGATCACGATCCACCCGACGGCGCCGCTTCTGTTCCTCAATATCAATGCCCCCAAAGACAGTACGGCCTTGATCTGGGAGCATATTGAAGACACGCCGGGCAAGACATGTCCCAACCCCCGGGTTGTCCTCCCGCGGCAGATGATCCCCAATATCCACGACGGGGTGGCTGAGGTGGACATCCGATCGTTCGGCGTCCGGACGCCCCCCTGCACCCGCGAGGCCCCCAACTATGGCATTTTGGGGCTGGTGCATATTCTCCCGCCGGCGCTGGCCTGGCTCTGGCGGCTGGTGGCGCCCCGCGGCCATGCCAACCCCAGCATTGTGGGACGGGAAGGCATGAGCAGTGAAGGCGTGGGCAGCTACTGGCCTTTTTCCACGGGACGGAAGGTGGCGCAGGCTAATTTGCTCCTGAAGCAGTTCACGTCCTTCCCTGAGACCATCTATGTCCTGATTCCCAATCAGCACGTGGGGGCGTGGGAAACCGGATTCATGCCGCAGTGGATTGTGCGCGACTATTTCGCCCGCCGCGGACACGCCAAGTTCCATGCCGGCCTTCTGGCGCCCTCCCGTTGCCCGCTTCTGGGCTTTGCGATGAATCAGATGCGCGTCGAGGGCGCTGTGGTGCCGCCCTTCTTCTTCAAGGTGGAACTCCAGCCGGAAGTGGGACCGGAGGCGTTCGATGCAGGCGCGGCCATTCTCACCGATTTCTTCCATACCCAGCTCAAAAAATTCCGGCAGTCCGATCTCGATCCCCTGGGCCGACAAATCATCGACTGCTGTCTGGATGGGGGAGCGATCGAGGACTACCAACAGATCATTGGCGGTGAGGACGCCTGATTGACCGCCTTTGGTTTGGAGGGATTTGCGATCGGACC
>JADFCT010000258.1 GCA_017161665.1 Candidatus Sumerlaeota bacterium | reverse complement strand
GACGTTGTCCGCAATAATGGGTTTTGACAGGTAGTCATTCATCCCTGCGTCCAGGCACTTGTCGCGATCGCCCTTCATGGCGTGCGCGGTCAGGGCCACCACGGGGATGTCATGATCCAGCACCGATGAGCGCTGGTCGCGGATGAGGCGAGTCGCCTGGAGCCCGTCCATGACGGGCATCTGGACATCCATGAAAACAATGTCAAAACGTTCCTGCGACAGTTTTTCGATGGCTTCGGCCCCATTGCCGGCGCAGGTGACGTGGACGCCGATCTTGGACATAATTCCTTGGCCGACTTCCAGGTTGATGATGTTATCGTCCACCAGCAGGGCGCGCGCGCCGTCAAAACGGATGAAGGCCGTCGGTCGCCATTGGGGCGTGAGGGATTGGATGCGTATCGGCTGAGTCGCGGTCGGATCCGCCACTTCAAAAGGACAGGTGAACCAGAAGGTGGAACCCTGCCCCGGTGTGCTGTCCACGCCAATCCGTCCGCCGAAGAGATCCACCAGGCTTTTTGAAATCGCCAGGCCCAGGCCGGTTCCCCCAAAACGACGGGACATGCTGGAATCCACTTGTGAAAATTGCTGAAACAGTTTTTCCCGGGCCACCGGCTCAATGCCAATGCCCGTATCGCAGACTTCAAATCGGGCCACGACGCTGGTCGCCGTTTTCGCCAGCGGGAGCGCTCGAACGGTAACGGTTCCGTGATCGGTGAACTTGACGGCATTGCCGATCAGATTGACAAAGACCTGGCGCAGTCGATAGGGGTCGCCCCGAATCCAATCCTCAACCTCCGGATCGATTTCGGCGCGAACGTCGATGTTCTTCTGTGATGAGCGCGGCATCAGTGAATCCATCACATCCCGAATCAAATCCGTCAGACTGAAATTCATGGATTCCAGTTCCAGTTGGCCGGCTTCAATCTTCGACAAGTCCAGCACGTCGTTCAACAGTCGCATGAGCACATCGGAGGATGTGCGGATGCGTCCGACATATTGATGGGGCTCCGGGGGCAGATCCATGTCGAGCAACAGTTCGGACATCCCGATGATCCCGTTCATGGGTGTGCGGATCTCATGGCTCATGTTGGCCAGAAATTCACTCTTGGCCGCATTGGCCTTTTGGGCCTCATCGGCCAGCACTTTGGCCTGGTCGAGGGCCAGTTCCAGATCCCGGTTCGTTTCCTCCAGGCGCAGCGTCGTGGCCGTCAGCTCACGGGTCCGCTCATCGACCATGCCCTCCAGACGCTGGCTGTATTGTTTGATCTCCGCATACAGCTTCAGATTCTCAATCGCGTCCGAACACTGGCGCAAAATAATGGTCGACGTTTTCTGATAGGCGTCCGACAGGGAATCCTCCTGGATGATTCCCAGAAACATGCCCATGGTCTGCGATGGGGTGACCAGGGCGCACAGGAGGGTATGATGGCCGGGTTGGCGCGAGGCGACCACGACAGAGCGGTGCAGGTCCAGGGCCCAGGCGAACACGTCGGAGGTGATCTGGTGTTCCAGTTCGTCGCGGAGCGTCTGGGCCTGCTCATCGGGAAAGGCGTATTGGATGGGGCAATCCAGGCCTTCTTCATCAAAGATGGCAAACCCCAGAGCCGAAAAATCCGCCAGCCGAAAGAGAGCGTCTTTCGTGATGCGAAAAATTGATTCCGCGGACCCCTGCTGGAGCAATTCCGTTTGAATCGCCTGTCCCTGCCAGGCCGCGCTGTCCAGACAGTCCATCAAGGTCCGGTTGGACGCCACGGTGGGCTCCGAATGGTGGGGAGTGGATGTCATGCTGCCAGTTGTCACTGATTCTTTCATTCCATCCGCCTTCTCTGTGTCACATAAATACGCTGATCAGTTCATCGACCTGTTTACGGGCCTCATCGGCCATTATTCCCACCAAGTCCGGTGTCAATTCCAGTTGATCCCACGCCTCGGGTCGGACGACGGGGAAGTGATCGACGCCGGCCAGCCCCATGGCCAGGATGTTAGCGATGAAATCAGCCACATGCAGCGATTGGGCTTCGACGGTAAAACGGTTCGCGTCCTGGGGGCGATGGTGATTGCCCACCGCCTCGCTCTGACTGGGGGGCAATTTCCAGGTTTCCAGCAACATCCGCCCCAGATCGGCGTGCGAATAGCCCCAGGCCTGGGTTTCGGCCAGCAACAGTGGAATATTCCGGCTTTTGGCCAGATCATACGCGCGCCGCACGTGTTCCGGGGCTTGGGACAACATGACTAATCGGCCGATGTCATGGAGGAGGCCAACCACGAAGAAACGCTCGCAATTGATTTCCCGCCGATTCGAGGCCATCTGGCGATTGATGGCGCCGCACGTAATGCTGTGACGCCAGAACCGCTCCATATCCACAATGCCTTCCAAAGGCCCCTGAAACATTTGAATCACAGAAGTGGCCAGGGCCATTTCCGTGAGCTCTCTCATGCCGATGATGGTAATGGCGCGCGAGACCGTTTCGATTTTGGACGGAAAGGAATAGAAGGCGCTATTGACGATGCGGAGCAGGCGAACGGTCAGACCCGGATCACTGCTGATGACCTCCGCCACGTCCGCCGCCGAACTGTTCGGGTGGTTGATCTTGGAAACCAGCTCATTATAAACGGATGGCAGGGAGGCGATGCTCTGGACCTGATCAATGACTTTTTCGATGGGAAGCGGTGGGGAGGTGTCCTCGGCGTCGGATTCGGAAGCGGAAGCGAAATCACTCTGGGTAATCGTGACTTCTTCCTGAAAGGCCCGTTGTCCGGTCTGACATCGGCGTCGCACAAAGACCAGCGCGGCCGAGCGCACAAAAGGGTGGGTGAAGTGGTCCCGATTGAACCGCAACATCTTTTCGGCGTGGAGTTGGATCTTGCGCAACAACTCAGGCGAGACCAGGTCTTCCGGTTGCGTGTTCGCTTCCTCTTCCTCGTCCTGAACACAAATCGAGCGAATCCCACGCATTTTCAGGGCGCGGACATGCGCCTCCGTCAGCACGGCGCCTTCAGGGATTAAAACCCGTCCCTGACCGTCCACCACACCAGCGGCCACCAACAAACCCGGCTGAATATCGTCCCCCGATATATGACCCATATCCCGTCCAGCCCCCATGAAAAATCGCAAAATGTCTCCTGCGTCTCGATTGCGCCGCCGAGCGCGCAAGGGGCGAAAACTCCCCGCTTGGTCTTGTTTCTTATCGGTAAAACAAGGCGCTGGCTTTAGCGGCTGCGTGAGTAAAACTTTCGGAAAGAAGATATTTTCCGAGTTTATCCCGATGGCTTGAGGCTTTCGGGGAAAGAACTCTCCTTGTCAGGCCCCATGCGAGGGATCGCGGGCAGCCGTCAGCGCTGTCACGATTTGTTGCGCGCTGCGCGGCAAGCATCGCGCCGGCGCCGCAGTCGTTATTCCCCCGACACAAGGCTCCGCGTCCCTTACTGCATCATCTTGTAATGGATATCGGCAAAGAGACGATGTCCCAGTGATTTCGGGTGACAGGCCGCGCAATGCATCATGCCGTTGGTGTTCGCCAGTTTCCCTCCGTCGCCGTGACAGGTCATACAGGCGCTGACGGTTTCGCTGGGGCGGGCGGCTGTGGTGAACGTGTTGCTGAAATACTGGTTGAGGATCGTAACGGCCTGGGCGGCGACATCTGCGCTCAAGCGCCGGCAGCGCTCCTTGCGCTGGGCGCTTTTCGCCTCGTATCCGCTTGTTTGGACCCAGTGTGTGATGGATGCGTGGCAAAGGGGCAACGTGGCGCTGGAGGCGGGGGGCGTGTAGTCCAACCCGGGACTTTCAGGGTCAAACCGGGGGAGTTCGGTTTCTTCATACCACCGAAACAGATTTTCGATCAGATGATTCTGCATTTTTTTATCGCCGACGAAGAGCCCGAACAGAGCGGCGGCCCCGTTGAGCGCGCCGCACACGGTGCCATAACCGCCGATGCCGCCATGCCCATACAGCATCATGGCCGTGGGGAAGGAGGCATAGGGCTCGCCATGGCTTTCGGCCAGTTGGGAAAGGACGCTGTTGAATATGGCGTACATACAGCTATGCTTACTATAATCCAGGTAGGCTCGTTCGGCCGTGATGGCGGGATCCACGGGATGATAGGCCCAGGCGGTTTTCCCCTTTTCGCTGTCGAGCGTAACGGGTTCCGCCCGGGCGGGAACCGGGGATTTGAAGGCGGTGGTCAGGGTGAGGACCGACACCGCGCTGCCGCCCATAAACGATCCTGCTGCTATTTTCAGTGCTTTTCGCCGATCCACTCGATGTCTCCTTCGGATGGTGGTATGATGGATTGAGTTATCCATGTTCAAAAAAATGGCCACAACACATGATGAACATGACGACGAGGCCCAGCGCGATGGCTTCTTTTTCAAACGCCAAGGCGCGAAGACGCAAAAAACTGTGGGGCGCGGCGCCGCTGTCGGATAAGGCCCGTGTCCCAAGGGCCAAACATCCGCCAAGCCCCGAAGGCGCAAAGCACGCTGCGGCGCGGCGCCGCTGTCGGATAAGGCCCGTGTCCCAAGGGCCAAACATCCGCCAAGCCCCGATAGGGGTGGCACATAATAGCCCAGGGTGGAGCGACCGATAGGGAGCGGAACCCTGGGTATGAAACGAGCACGCAAGGCGCCGGCGCGATTTTTGCCGCGCAGCGAGCAAAAAGCGTGACGGCGCCGACGTCCGTCCGTAGATTCTATCATGGGCAAGATGCCCATGCCACCGCCAGGCCTGATTCATTTTTTTGAACGAGAACGATGGGGGTCAGTCGCCGGCAATCGCCGTGGCGCTCGTGACCTGATAGCCCGCCTGGGTGACGCCCTGGGTGACGGCGCCCGCGTCCAGCGCCGGCCCGGAGACAATAACGCATCCCGTCTTCAGATCCAGAGATTCCACGCGGGCCCCACGGCTCTCAATCGCCCGGCGGACATGACCCGCGCAATTCTGGCAAACCATGCCCTCCACAATCAAGCGAGCTTTATCCAGTGATTCTTTCGGTTGGCGAACGGCCATCGAGCGCTTGCGACGCCACTTCCCAATGTCCTGGAGGGCAAACCAGGCAAAGAGCGCCGTAATCAGGACGGCAAACAGCACATGAACCAGGTGGGGCAAGGTGTGTCCATGCTCGCTGATCGACCCGACGCCTCCCATGGGCAGAATCGTCTGAAACAGATAACCGAAGGCCATGCTGAGAAGGATCACCGTCGCCAGATAAATCACCGTCACCCGACGGCCAAAGGCCTTGTAGATGGCCCCAATGGTGGCCATGTTGGACGCCGGGCCCGCCATGAGAAAAACCAGCGCCGAACCCATGGGCAGACCGGCGCGGATCAGTTCGGCCGCAATGGGC
>JADFCT010000257.1 GCA_017161665.1 Candidatus Sumerlaeota bacterium | reverse complement strand
ATGCACGTGAACACCGACACAACCACGCACAAGAACTATCTGTCCGACTTGATCAACGACGACGAAAAGCCCATGGTCAAACAGGAGCCGAAAAACTGCATCATTCCCCTGGGATGCTGGCTGCGGGCCACGTCACTGGATGAGACGCCGCAGTTGATCAACGTCCTGCGGGGTGAAATGAGTCTGATCGGCCCACGCCCCCCCATCCCTTATGAAGTGGCCGAATACGAAGGTTGGGCGCTGAATCGCTTTGACGTCGTGCCGGGCTTGACGGGGCTATGGCAGGTGAGCGGCAAGAACAAGTTGTCGTTTCGGGAAATGATCCGGCTCGACGTTCGATATATCAAACGTTTGGGTCTGGTACAGGACACGTCCATCTTCTTCAAAACCTTCCCCACCCTGGTCGCTTTGACACGCGAGGCTTTAGCGAGTCGCCGTTAATCGGAGTGCGAATGGGGAAGCGGGATTTGGCTCAAACTCAGTCAAGGTGAGTGTGTTTTACCATGAAGGGAAGAAGGGCAAGAAGCGTTTTTGCCCGGACGTCGTCTCCAAGTCCCCGAGGGACGAAAAGAGCAGCCCAGGGCAAAGCGAGAGAAGTGAGCATCGCCTTGGGTGAGGGAACGAGCCGCTGAGGCGCCGGCGCGATTTTTGCGGCGAAACAAGCAACAATCGCGTTGGCGCCGACGGCCTGATTCAAATTTTCAAGTGGAATGTGTCGATACTGGGAGGATCGTAAAAATGGATAAAGAACGAAATACCGTCGTGGCTTTGGTGGGCTGTGGCTATTGGGGCCCCAACCTCATTCGCAATTTTTCTTCTCTGGACAAGGCCGTTGTCAAATGGGCCTGTGATCGCAGCGAAGACCGTCTGGCGCACATGCAGCGCTTGTATCCATATTTGGATACCACAACAGAAATTGATCAGGCGCTGTCAGATCCTGAAGTGGACGCCGTCGCCATCGCCACGCCGGTGGGACTCCATTATCGGCTGGGGATGCAATGCCTGGATGCCGGAAAGCATCTCTTCATTGAAAAGCCCATGGCGATCTCATCCCAGGAATGCCGGGAACTGATCGAACGGGCGGAAGAAAAGGAACGGACGCTGATGGTGGGACACACCTTTATCTACACGTCCGCCGTTCGGCGCATCAAAGAAATCGTTCGCTCCGGCGATCTGGGCGATGTGCTCTATATCAGTTCCCGACGACTGAATTTAGGGCTCTTCCAGAAAGATATCAACGTGGCGTGGGATCTGGCGCCCCATGACATTTCGATCATCCTCTATCTGTATGATCAGATTCCCGAAACGGTCAATTGTCAGGGCAAGGCGCACATGGCCAAGGGCATTGAGGATGTGACAAACATGACCTTGAATTTTGACGGCGGCGGATACGCCACCATCATGAGCAGCTGGCTGGACCCGAACAAGATTCGCGAGATGACCATCGTGGGCTCGAAACGGATGTTGGTCTATAATGATATTGAACCCCGCGAAAAGATTAAAATCTATGACGCGCGGGTGGAGAGACCTCCTCACTATGACACCTTTGCGGAGTTCCAGTATTCCTATCATTACGGCGACATCTATTCCCCCCATTTGAACCAGACCGAACCGCTCCGCGCGGAATGTGACCACTTTATCAACTGTATCCGGACAGGGGAACGACCGGAGACCAGCGGCTATGAGGGACTTCAGGTGGTGCGGATTTTGGAAGCGGCTTCCGAATCCCTGCGTAATGAGGGCGCCGCTGTGCCATATTCCGAAGCCATCACCGCGGTGATCCGGGCCTGAGGCCAGGAACCCGGGAGAGGATTTATGCAGCAGGATTTCAAAACTAAAATTTTTCGGGGCGCCTTTTGGCTCAGTGGGGGCGAAATCGCCTCCTACGGGGCTTCCTTTATCCGCAATGTGATTCTGGCCCGAATCCTGACTCGGGACGATTTCGGCCTCGTGGCCTCCTTCGCTCTGACCATTACCCTTTTTGAAATTATTGGCAAAATGGCGATTGATTCGCTCATCGTCCAATCCAAAAAAGGCGATGAGCCGGAGTTCGTCGCCACCTGCCACGCCTTTCAACTGATGGGTGGGATTATCAGCGCCGGCCTGATCCTGCTCATGGCCGCGCCGCTGGCCCGGCTGTTTGGTGTGGCGGAAGCCACCTGGGCCTTTGCCATGCTGGCCTTTGTGCCGTTGTGTCGAGCGTTTATGAGCTTGGACGTCAATCGGCTGCGCCGGGAACTGATCTTCAAACCATCGATTCAGACGGAAGTCATCCCGCACCTGGTCACACTGGCCCTGACCTGGCCGGTGGCCGCCTGGTTGCGGGACTACCGCGCGTTTTTGGTTCTGCTGGTGACGCGATGGTTCCTGACAACCCTTCTGACCCATTATCTGGCACACCGCCCCTACCGCCTCGGATGGCGGCGACAATATGCCCTGGCGGTGGCTTTGTTCGGATGGCCCTTGATCGTCAACGGCCTGTTGATTTTTCTCAGCCGACAAGCCGATCAAATGGTCGTGGGAAGCGCCTACTCCATGAGCGATCTGGCCGCCTACTCGGTGGCTGCGTCGCTGTCGCTGATTCCCGGCATGATGCTGATCAAGGTTTTTACGTCCCTGTCCTTGCCGGTTCTTTCATCCCTTCAGGATGAGCCGAACGTTTTTCTCAATCGGTATCGCCTGATCGCACAAAGTCTGGGATTATTTGCCGTGGTTTTTTCGGTGGTCATGATTCTGAATGGGGAAAACATCGTTCGAATTATCTATGGGGAACGATACAGCGGCGTGGGCATGTTACTGGGATGTCTGGCGGCCGGTCAGGGATTTCGGATCATGCGGGCCGCGCCCACCATTGCGGCGTTGGCACGGGGCGACTCGAAAAACCTGATGTTTTCCAATCTTTTTCGCGCCACGGGACTGGCGTTCGCCATTCATTTCGCCGCGGCCGGATATGATCTGATGTGGATCGCCGTGGCAGCCCTGCTGGCCGAAGTGATCGCCTTTGCCGCGGCGGCAATACGACTGTCGGCCCTCTACGAATTGCCGGCCGGGTTGAGCCTGTGGCCTGCGCTTTTGTGCGCCCTGGCCGTGTCCGGCGCCGTCTGGGCCCCCTCCACATTCGGTCTGAACGTCAACAACTGGATTTCCATGGCGCTGCTGACCCTTCTGGCCATTGTCCTGATTCTGGCGGCTGGATGGCCCATCATGCATTCGATTCGAGACATGGCGCGCCGGTCGGTACTGCGCCCCCGTCCGTCCTCTGCGCAAAGTTAATCCAGAGGAATTGAACCCGTTGAAAAGAAATCATACTCATGAATTCAAGCCATCGGATACCACAGCAACACTCGCAAAAGAGCATCAGTGTCTTCGGCGCGTCACTGGATGTGGGCAACATGGGCTGCCGCGCCCTCGCCGCTTCGTTGATTGGCCTGTTGCGCCGAGCCCGTCCTGAGACTCGAATCCATTTGCTGTACGGACGACCGAACAGCATGTGTAAAACGGTGCGACTGGATGACGCGCATGAGGTGACGGTCCACGTCGTCAATCATCGCCTTTCCCTTCGATCCCGATTGAACGAACATCTCCTTTGGATTGTCTTGCTGGCCCTGATTTATCGGGTGATTCCATGGCAGCGGCTGCGACAGGCGATTTTGCGACGCAATCGGTTTCTGCGAACATTGGCTCAATCGGAATTTGTGGGGGATATCCGCGGTGGCGACAGTTTCTCGGACATTTATGGACGACGCCGGCTGTTTTTCGGTTCCCTGCCAACCATCGCCGCCCTTCTCATTGGATGCCGAGTGATCCTGCTCCCCCAGACGATTGGGCCGTTTCAACGCCGGTGGGCCCGGTGGCTGGCTCGATGGACTCTCAGCCGAGCAACGCTGATCTATGCGCGCGATCGCGAAAGCCTGGATACCGCCCGTTCCCTGCTGGACGATGAGGAGCAAAACCGATCGGTGCGACTCAGTCCGGATGTGGCGTTTTCGCTGCAACCCATTGAACCAAAACCTTGGGGGATCGAGCCACCGTTGCCCGCCGACCGTCAGGAACCGGTAATGGGGCTGAATGTCAGCGGCCTGCTCTACATGGGGGGCTATACCGGAAACAATATGTTCAACCTGCAATGTGACTATAAGGAAATGATTGACCGTTTAGGCGATCAGTTGTTGGAGCACACACCGGCGCGCCTTCTGTTAATTCCCCATACTTTCGGGTCCAGCGCCCAAACGGACGCCCCCGCTTGTCGCCAATTGTGGGAACGGCTTAGCGCCCGTTATCCCGGCCGGGTTCATCTGGCCGAGGGCGATTATGATCAAAATGAAGTCAAAGCCGTCATCGGCCAGTGTGATTTCTTCATGGGATCACGAATGCACGCGTGCATCGGCGCGCTGTCACAGAACATCCCCACCGTGGGGCTGGCCTACAGCCGGAAATTCCGTGGCGTATTCGATTCGGTCGGTGTTGCGGACGCCGTCGTGGATTTACGCCGCGTCGCCTCCGCGGAGGAAGTGCTTGAAACGTGTTTGAACATTTATGACAAGCGCAGCTTTTGGGCGGAACGCCTGAAAGACCGAATTGCGCTCGCGCGCCGACAACTGGACCAGTGTTTCAACCAGGATATATGGAACACCGAACGCCAAACGGATCGGCCTGCGCCCCAGCGCCTTGTTGATGACACCGCCTGAGCGCCCCCCCCTGAGGGGAAACGCCAGGATAAACATGTGTCGCATTCGGTTCGCATGGGGAACCGAAGTTTTGCTTTAAGATGGGAGAACGACCATGAATGGTTTTTCGATGGATAGAAGAACACACGCCGTGTGGCGTTTCTGCGCCGTGGCGCTCTGGATGGGACTGATCGCAAGCGCCTGGGGACAGGAAAACACGCATTACATCCGAGCCGGCGCGCCGGCTGGAGGAGACGGCTCCTCCTGGAGTCAAGCCTGGAGCGTCCTGCCGTCCACCCTTGTTCGAGGCCACACCTACTACCTCGCCGATGGGACGTATCCCAAATACACCTTCAAGACTGCCGTATCGGGGGAAATGTACATCTATATCCTCAAAGCGACCGAAGCCAACCACGGGACGGACACCGGATGGCAGAGCAGCTATGGCGATGGCACGGCCCTCTTTACGGACTACTGCGCTGATTTTGGAGCGGTGATCTCCTTCACCACCGACTACTGGGTTTTCGACGGACAGGTAGGCTCGGGGCGCTCGGGGCATGGGTTCAAAGTCATCCCTTCCAATACCGATACCGGCGCCTTTGTATTCCGTATTGATAACGGGGCCGATTATATCAAGGTCTATCATACGGAAATCGCTCATCACTCCATGGGCGAGTTGGGCGTCATCTA
>JADFCT010000256.1 GCA_017161665.1 Candidatus Sumerlaeota bacterium | reverse complement strand
GGTCCCACAGAGTGGAGTGACACGCGGATGTGGTTATTCGATGAAGACCTTCATGAACTGGCCTTTAGCAACGATATCGAGACCAACGTCAATCATTATTCCCACATTGCGATCAATCTTGAAGCGGGCCGTTATTATGTTAAAATCGATGAATTCGAGCGAAACAATACCGTCCTGCCTTGGTATGATGTTTCGCTGACCGCCGTCCCTCTGCTTGATGATCCTTATGAGTCGGACAATTTCCCTTTCCGCGCCCTGGATCTGATTCCGGGGACGCCGCAGATGAGTCATGCGATTTCGCCTCCCCAGGACGAAGACTGGACGTCCTTTACTCTGGACGGTTTTTATGAGATTACCGTGGAGACGTTTTGTGATGATGGGGACACTCGACTTTATTTATATGATTTTCGAGAGCGAGAGTTTGCCTATAATGACGACGGCGGGACCCGTTTTTGCGCTCGCATCACCTATCCCCTTGGTCCCGGATTATACTATGCCAAGGTGATGGGTCCCGGTGGGCTGGACCAGATATCTTCATATTCCATCTCCTTATCCATTCAAGAGATTCCCACGCCACCGCCCACACCCACTCCCCCGCCCACACCGGAACTGGAGCCCACCCAGACACCGGCGCCGGATCCACCTTTTCAAAATGTAAAACATGCCTTGCAGCAATGTGGGCTGGGCAGTCTCGGTCAGGCGGCGTTGTCGCCGGATGGACGATTGATCGCAACGATTGGGTCCGGTGGCGCCTTTGTCTGGGATGCGGAAACCGGTGACCTGCTCCGTCGATTCGAGGCTTCCGCCTATCTGTTCAGCGCAATTGATTTTTCGCCGGATTCCAACCGACTGCTGGGCACGGGAGGGGATGGCAATCAGGCCGTTATCTGGGATATTCCCACAGGCGCCGAGTCGGTACGGTTTGAACACCATGAAGGCCTTGTGGAATGTGGTGTCTTTTCCCCTGATGGAACCAAAGTCTTCACGTGTGACTTAAACGACGTTTTGTGGTGTTGGGATGCGGTCACGGGTGAGGCGTTGGCGACAACCTATACCGCGGGGCTTGGTCTGCTTGATATGGATATTTCGCCAGATGGCGAACGGCTTGTGCTCTGTTCTCTGGCGGATACGACCGCGAGGGTATTGGACAGTTCCACTCTTGAAGAAGTCATGCTGTTGGATGGCCATCTTTATGACGTCAACAGTGTCGCATATTCACCCGACGGAACACGGATAGCCACTGGCAGTTCGGATGCCCTTGTCAAAATCTGGGATGCGGAGACAGGAGAACGATTAATGACGCTGTCGCCGGAGATATATGATGTCTTTTCGGTTGCATTTTCTCCGGACGGGAACCAGATCGCCTGTGGCGGATGGGGCAGCGACAATGATGGACAATATGGGAGCGCGGCCTTGATCGACCTGGAAACCGAGACCGTGATCCAGCGTTATGGCGGCGATTTGGGAGATGTGTGGTCTATTGAAATTTTCCCCGACGGGAACCGTCTGATGACGGCCACTTGGGGAGATCGGATTCGGATTTGGGATCTGGATTCAGGCATGGAAATCAAACGGATGGAGGGCCATACCCAAAATGTGAGGGATGTCGCGTTTCTTCCGGACAGTTCCGATGTGATTATCGAATATGACACAAAGTGGTTTCGCAATCGTGTCAAACGCTGGGCAATCAATACGGGCGCTCATATTTGGGGAGTTTCGGACCTGACCGTTGGCGAGGGAGGGATGGCCATGTCGGCCGATGGTGCCCGATTGCTTGTCGCCTCTGGTCTGCAACTGGTTCTTCTGGATTCGCAAACGGGCGCCATTCTCCGGAAATATGAAGGACAGGAAGAAGAATTAACGGATTTCGACATTTCACCGGATGGAAAGCGGGCCGTCTCTGTTGGGCGGGACCACTACATCAAATTCTGGGATTTGGACTCAGGACGCGAACTTCTATCAGTGAACGCAAAAAGGCAGCCAACCTTTGTTCGGTTCTTACCTGGCGCCTCTCAAGTCATTACAGGATGCAATTGGGATAGTATGATTCGTATATGGAATGCTGAAAACGGTCGGCTGATTCGTGAATGGGATATGCACGGATGGGGAGGCTTTGAAACAATGGCTGTGTCGCCCGATGGACAATGGGCCATGATCAGCCAATACTCAGGCGTCACGCTACGCCTTTGGGATCTGAAAACCGGTGAACCAATCAAACGATTCTGGGGACATACTGGTGAAGTCACATCCATTGATTTCTCTCCGGACGGGAAACGAGTCGCCACAGCCGCTCGCGATAAAACGGTTCGGATTTGGAATGTGGAGTCTGGCCTGACGGAGCAGTTGTTCCATAGCAATGAGAACATATCGGTCGTCAAATTTTCTCCCGATGGCAATCACTTGGCCGTAGGACTTGGGACAGGTTCTGTGTATATCTGGGAAGCGCTCCCCCCCCGCGCCATTGTCGTCGCCGGCAGCGGGGATTATCCCGGCAACAGCATTGCCGAACAAACGGACGAGCTGGGCCGGTATGCCTATTTAACTCTTTCTCGGCGCGGCTATGCTCCCGATCAAATCATGTACCTGTCCGCCTTCGGACCGGCTGATCCGCTGGACCCCTCCCGGCCTTTCAGCGACGCCGACGGGGATGGGCTGAACGACGCTGACGGCTGGGCCACGGCCGAAAGCCTTCGATCCGCCCTGATTGGGGATTTCGCCGCCGCCGGCCGCCTGGACGTTTATCTGATCGGACATGGCCATCGAACCAGCGAGTTCATGGGTTTCCGAATCAACGAGGATGAATTGATTCGGTCAACGACCTTGGACGAGTGGCTTGATCAATCTCAGGAAACCTGGCGTTCCGCCGTCACACTGGTGGTCGATTCGTGTTACTCCGGTCAAATCGTCCTGGATTGCGCTGAAGCGCCTCCCGATTGCGACCGGATTGTGATTTCCTCTACCGGCCCCGACAGCGAAGCCGTCTTTATGCCGCCACCGGATTTGACGTCCTTTATGCAGACCTGGCTCAGTTCCGCCTATATGGGCAATTCCATTGGCGATGCCTGGCTGGCCGGGCAACGCTTCTTCGAGGACTTTCCGGTCGGCGATCAAACGCCCATGATTACGCCGGCCACTGAGGATGGGATGCCCGGATCTCTGGCGTTCAGGAAATTCTTTGGCGCCACATGGCAATATGGTGTCCAGGCGAATCATGACGTCAATCAGTTCTTTGCCGCTTTCGACACCTGGACCAGTCATACTTTGGTCCAGCCGGGCGACTCGGTCACCCTCCAGGTTCGCATGGCCGAGGGGCAAGTCCCACAAGAAGTGATTGCCGTGATCCGCCCCCCCGCTCCGGCCATCGTGTCAGGCGATCCGGTGACCAACCTCCCTCGTCTGGCGCTTCAACCGATCGCTTCAGGCGCCCAGATCTGGGAAGGGACCGCCACGGATATCTTTGAAACGACGGGGACCTATACCGTTTCCTTCCGGGCCTATTTCGCCAACGGACGCGTGTCCAATCCCGTTTTGGGCGATGTGACGGTTTCTGAGGGCATCGATCCGGACGCCACGGCAATACGGGCTATATTGGCCGTGGGAGATACCGAGGATCCTATTCTGGCCGAAGCGGTTGGCTCGATCGGCTCCTACGCGCATCATGTGATCTTGAAACGCTTCCAGGACAACCTGGGACTGACACACCCGGAGTGGATCGAATACCGAACGCCAGTCGCCGATCCCAATCGGGATGGAGCGCCTTCCGCCGATGCCGTCCTGCAAGCGATCAATGTTTTGGGGCATGACGTCGGACAACTGTATATTCACCTGATCGGCGACGGTCGAGAATCAGGTGAAGTCTTGATGGGGTTGGACGATCCGCTGCGCGCCGATGCCTTGGACCAGGCGTTGGACGCATTGCAGGCCCGACAGAATTGTGAAGTGATTTTATTGGTGGACGCCGCCTATTCCGGCGCCTTCATTGATGTCTGCCACGCCGAAAGCGGACAGCAACGCATCATCCTGACCAGCGGACGGGCCGACGATCCCGCCTGGTTCGAGCCGCCACCGACCTTGAACTCCTTCAGTTACAAGTTCCTGGAAACAGTCTTTCGCGGGAATTCTCTGTGGGATGGCTTCGAGTCCAGCTACGATTTTATTGCCTTTATGATGAACTACTCCATCCTGCCTCAAATGGACGACAATGGCGACGGTCTCTTCTCCAAATATGACGGAATCTTGGCGGGCCGGCGCTATCTTGGGCGGCGGTATGCCTTTGCCGGCATTGAGGGCGGACGGCTGCCCTTTATCCTGGACGCAAGCACAACCCAAACGGCCACTCCCGGACAGGATGTGGGGTTCACGGTTCGTTTGATCGAACACATTGAGCCGATCCGCGTGTGGGGGGAATTTATGGAACAGGAAACCGGCGGCGCCACATGGCCAGTTATCCAGTCCACGGTATTCGATTTTGCGCGGGATTCATCGGAGGGATGGACCTGGTCCGCTCAGTTCACGGCCCCCGTAAGAGCGGGGCTTTATCCGGTCGCCATCTATGCGGAATATGAGGACCAAGGGGGAAGCAAATTATCCGAACCGGCCCTGACGGCTCTGTTCATAAGGACAGATGATGTGTACGATCTCCAATTCCAGGACGACACACGAGCGCAGACGCAGGTCTGGTTGGAAACGGGCGCCCCTCAGCATCACTCGTTACGGAGTGACGGAGACGAAGACTGGTTCATATTCCCCACTCATCACGGGCCGGGTATTTATGAGGTGACCGTACAGCCCGATTCGGATCACATTGATTCGGGACTGCTGGTCGTGGATGAATCGGGCGCCATTCTTTCACGGGACGCCTTTACGGGCGAACCGGGCGTATGGGACGCCACCGGGTATGGCGGAACAGAACAACTGACGTTGACGTTGCCGTTGGGCCGGTATTGGCTGCGAGTCACCGGAACGCAACCGAACACAGGGGAGCTGACAGGATACACCATATCGATTGGCTACGAACATGGCGACACCATTTCCTTGGGTTCCATCACCGGCCTGAGGATTGGCCCTCCCGGTGGGCAAATCCCTTCACAAACCGGGGGACTGAATATCGAGGCCATTTCGGCGACAGCGGAAACGTCGCTCTATCCCTCCCGCCGTGTCGTCTTTGAAGGCGGAAACCGCCCCTCATTAAGTCGGTACCAAACGGTAACATTCGGCCATCCGCTGGATGCGCTCGACACCGTCAAGAGTCTGCCCGCGACGCTCGCCTGGCAAGCCGATCCGGCGCGACTGAATAATTACTCCCTGGTCATGCTACAGATCGGCGACCGCGAGTACGAACCGGGTATTGTCGATTTCGGCTCCCCCC
>JADFCT010000255.1 GCA_017161665.1 Candidatus Sumerlaeota bacterium | reverse complement strand
TTCATCGGTGGGCCGGGGTGCATTTGCAGAGCGATGATCCCGGCCGTTTGGGTGACACGGAAATCGGTGATCTGGCACATGAGCGTCCCATTGATGAAGAGCGTCATTTCCGGACCGCGGCACACGATGCGATAGGTATTCCAGTCGCCGATCTTGTAGTGCTTTAATAATTCCGCCGGATCGGCGACCTGCTCCACGGTTGGTTTCCCGTCGGCGGCAAAGGAGGCTTTTGAGCCGCGCCCGGCGATGAGGGCATATTGGTGGTGATAGACAAAGCCGACCAACTCCCCATCGCCGGTCATGTCGGCCTGGTAACCGTAGGTATCCCAGTCGGGGCGTTCCTCCGAGCGAATCTGAATGCCGGAGTTGCCGTTGACGCTGAGTTTGAAATCGGCCAGCAGCTCAAAGTCAGCGGGCCGTCCATTGCGCCAGATCAGATAATTACAAACATTACAGGGTTTGTCCACCGTGCTCTCCGCGGTGAGGGCGCCGTCTTCGACGGTCCACCAGCCGGGTTTTCCATCCCAGCCTGTCAGGTCCCGGCCGTTGAAGAGGGAGACGAACCCCTCCTCATTCCGCGCCGTCTTTGCGCTGTCCCGGATCTTCTGGATTCGGTCGGCGAGTTCCGCATTGTCGGTTTGGATTTGTTTCATCGCCTCGACGACTTCTGAAGGATGTGTGGAGACAATGGTTTCGGCAATGGTCACGGCCGCCAGTCCGACTTCATCCTTGAGTTCCTCGCGGTCCGCGTAGGACATGACGATGGCGAGGGATTCGGCGCTGGGATAGCGGCTGAGGGTGATGAGCGCCAGGCGCTGTTCCTCGACTCGGTCAATCAGTGGCATTACTTTTTTCAAGTGTTCGAGTTTCTGTAAATGGCTGACGGTCAGTCGGTCGATCATCCCGAGTTGTCCCCGAACGGCGAGAATCCGGAATTTCATATCCGTCGTCGTTCGGGCAATGGTATCCAGGTCCGGCAGGGCGTCGGCAGTCGGCCATTCACACAAGGCGCGCCATGCGGTTTCCCGGATCTCGGGATCGGTCTCTTTGGCGGCTTCGCGGACGGCCGCGAGGGCTCGGGAATCCCCCTCGATGCGCAAGACGCGCAGCAGGGCCTGTTTCATTTCACCCTTAGTCCGTGGGAGAGCGTCCGTAAGATATTCCGAGCATCCCGCATCTTCCGGGAGACGATTGCATAAGTTTATCAGAGCATCCTCGCCTTTTTTCATCGCCCCATTCTTTTCCATCGCTTCAATAATCGCAGGAATTTCCTGCGCGCCGGCGAGCTGGCCGAGGGCCGTGAAGGCAGCCTCGCGGACACCGGTGTCCACGTCAGTGGTTGCTTTCAACAAGGGTTGAACCGCTGTTTTGATCTGACGTTCTCTGAGAATTGTGATGGCGGCGAGGCGGTGCTTCGCTTCCGGCTCCTTCAGCAGCGCCACGGCCGCTTCATCGGCTTCGTTGCCGGGGAAGGCGATCAGGCCCGATTGCGCGGCCATCGACACGTTTTCGTCGGCGTCCTTCACCAAGGCGCCTAGCACCGGGATCGAGGAGGGGCTGCCGAGTTGGACGAGGCTCCGGATCGCCGCGACGCGCAGGTCGGGGGCCCCGGACTGCGCCAGCGGAATCAACGCGGGGGTCGCCGCAACGTCGCCGCGATAGCCAAGGGCTTGTATGAGCAGTTGTTGCTTCCGGGAATTCGTTTCCGCAGGAGACAGTTCAAGCATCATGGCGCGTGTCATATCCCCGCCATGAAGGTCCATTGCCATGCCCATCGCATCGTCCAGCCACTCGGACGCTTCGCTTTGCATCGCTTCGGTCCACAGAGGGATGCCCTGGGCGCCCCGACGCAGAATCGCGCCGCGCAAGGCGGCCTTTCTCGCCTGGGTGGGCAGGTTGGGGATGGCGCGCATCATATCATAAATCGCTATCGCTTCCGTGTCTGACATGGCTTCGGCGCAACGAAACAATCCCTCACACAGAGGCAGGAGATCGGGAGATGCTTCCTGGGACTTTTTGTTGAGCGTGGCTTGCAGCGCCTTTGCGGCCGGCCCGCCCATATTGCCCAGGGCATGGGCGGCGGCCTTCGCCACGATGGGATCCTTGTCCGTCAGAAAACGGGTGAGTGGTTCAATGGCCTCCCGATCTTTTCGAACGCCCAGGCTGTCAATCACACCCGCCAGCAGCAGCCCTTTGAGTTGTCCGAGGGATTGGCGCAAGGCCGCGTCAACGGAGGGGTCGTCGATCGGCTCCAGGGCATATCGGGCCATGCACGAGAGTTTTTCGTCGGCCAGCAATTTTGCAAGGGCCGGCACGGCCTGTCGCGTGCCAACCAGAGCCAACTCCAGGCAAGCGTCGTGTTTTTCCTGATGGCCCGCATTTGACTCGATGATTTGGATCAGTTCGCTTTCCTGGGCAAAAGCGGCGCTGGCAAACAAAAAGACGAGTATCAATAAGATGTGTTTCATCGCAGAATATCCTTTGGGCTTCGTTAGATCGTATAGGGGGCGCGCATGGCGCGAGACCGCAACCGGTTTGCTTCCGCGTCATTGACGAATTCAGCCTTGCGCAGGTCGAACGTCACGTTTCGTTTCAGGCGCTCACAAATATCGGCCGCCAGGCAGATGTTCATGGCACGCAGCATCACATCGGGATTCGCCACTGTGGGACGACGCGAGCGAACGCAGTCGAAGAAGTCCCGGGCATGATTGAGGGACCGCTGGGTCCGGGCCTGATATTCGGCCACCACTTTGCCGTATTCGCTCAACATGGATGGCGAGGACACGTCGGGTCTCGAATAGCCGTCCGCCGCGGCGGCCCATCCCTCCGGACCGTCGAAACGCTCCCCACAGGCGCCATGCCAGTATTCACAGGGTTCCCATACCGATCCGCTGACGCGGAAGAGGACCAGTTTGATGCCGTTGGACAAGCGGGTCATCATGGTTTTTTCGGGGCCGCTGTATTCCAACTCGATGCTGTGCGCATTCGACATATCGAGTCCGGCCAGCGCCTGGGCCACCGTGTGGGCGCCCCACATGGCGACGTTGGTGGCGAAATCGTAAAAATGATACCATCCGCCTCCATCCACATAGCCTCTGTTAAAGGGACGCCAGGGGCAGGGGCCGAGCCAGATATCCCAGTCCACCTCATCCATGGACGGTTCCGGCTCCGCCGGCAACCAGTCGTGGCGAAAGCCATCACGCCAGCGAATATCGGCGTAAGCGGTATGGATGGGGCCCAACCGACCGGACAGAGCCATTTCGATGGCAAACACATGATTCGGCTCGCTGAGCCGTTGCGCGCCGGTTTGAAAGATCCGGCCATATCGGCGCGCCGTCTCCACGACCTTTTGTCCCTGCGCCATGGTCAGGCAGGCGGGTTTTTCGCAATAGACATCCTTTCCCGCCTGCATCGCCAGGACCGAGGCCAGCGCGTGCCAGCGGTCACCGGTGGCGATCAACACGGCTTCCACATCGTTGCGTTCGGCTAAGAGCTCCCGAAAATCACGATAGGCGGCGCAATCCTTGTTTCCATATTTGCTATTCACGACGTTCCGGGCTGCGTCCCGCGGGCTTCGGCGAACGTCGCAGACGGCGACCCATTGCACATCCGGCTCGTTGATCATCCAGTTCAAATCAGAAGATCCGCGCCCGCCCATGCCGATGCCTCCCATGACAATACGTTCGCTGGGCGCCACCGCCCCATCCCGCCCCAGTGCCGAGGCCGGCACATAAAGCGGTATGGCGAAAGCGCCGACAGCCACTGCCCCTCGGGTCAAAAACTGACGCCGCGTAAGCGCTGTTTTCATATGGAGATCCATAAAACGTGTCTCTTTCGTTTGAATCTGCGGGGTCGGGATCTTTTTAAAGAAGCCCATGAACCAACCCTGTTTTCTCAGCAAAACATCACTGGCAACATGCCATACAAGGGTATAAAATTCAATCGATATTATTTTACCTTAAGTTTCTGTGGCTCGTCACAATTGTATCCGGAGCAATCCGAGTCGTGCTTGTCTGTTTTTTGGAGTATTCGTGCTATGGTTGAGGCCTTTTGTTTGGAGGGGCGAGGACGTTTGGGGCTTTGTCAGATTATTTTCTACGAATCCGATCCTGCATATTTGTATTCGAAACGGAACGTGCTGGTTATGAGGGAAACTTCAGTCTTTCCGTATTCTTCGATTTTATCCGCGTCGCTCCATTTATATCGGTGATGCAGGCCGCCAAGAATTGGAATGGGTTTGACCGTCGCATTTGGGGCTGGACGAGAGTGGGCGACGACTATTGGGTGTGTCTTTGTTCAGGGAGTAGTGACAGCGCTGATCATTATAATAGGCCGTATATTCTCGAACAAGTCGGCGAAGATGTTTTTCATTCAAGACGATGACGTGGTCGAGTAACTCTCGCCGACAGTTTTTAGCCCACCACCAAGATTTTCCAGAGTCGGTTCGCCCTGAGATTTGAGAGCTGATCGCAATATTGAAATCCGCAGTGGGATGATTTGAAATATCGATATAAGTGCGTGCATGGTTGAGATGATGGCGATGTCAGGCGGCCAGCGCAAGCCATTGATTTTACTGGCCTACGGAATTATGGCGAGTTACAGGGCAAAATTCTTTCAAAGAACCCTTCTTTCCACTATTCCGGACAGGTTTGGGAGGCGCCTTCCGGCGTCCGTCCGGCATTCCGCCAGCGGACGGAATTTTCCGTCCGTCCGTTTTCCTTAAGGGGTGCGGACGGACGGAAAATTTCCAGAGGACGAAATGGCCTTAATGCTCTCACAATAACAACATTTGGTTCCTCTCTGTTTTGTGTGGGTGATGCATATGCGGCATCCGGCCTGTTTCATTGGGGAGGGCGTTTTTCGACGCTTTGTCTGTCCAACTGAGAACTTTTTTGAATAACTGCACCGCTGTGGCTCGAATTTCTCCCTTTTTCTCAGACCGGTTATCCGCTCGCGCCGGCGCTTATCCGATTGGGCGGTCATCATTTCGGCGCTTTTACGCGTCAAATATTTGACCCGTTCTGTATTTCTAAAAGATTTCAACCCTTTTATTCGGCGTATCTTCATTCATTTCAACGTTTTACAACGAAAAGGCTCCTTGCCAGATTCTGCTCCCTCTTGGCGCGCAATTCGCTTTTTATTAGTTAAGCCCCACAGCGTTTCAGAGATTGATCGCTTGCCGGGGGCATTTCCCTGCGTCTGGGAGTTCCAAACATGTTTGACTTTCGTCGATGGTTACCGGCTTTTCTGACACTGGCGGTTATCCTGTGCGCTTCACCGCTGCTTGCTCAGGTTCCCACACTCCAGCCGCCGAATTTGTCGACCGCCGTTGTCCCATCTCCCACTCCCCTGCCCGCCGGGGCGGGCGCCGATTTCGCTCCGGCCAC
>JADFCT010000254.1 GCA_017161665.1 Candidatus Sumerlaeota bacterium | reverse complement strand
AAATCAAGGCCCAGTGCGCGGCGGCCATGGCCCAGAGCAAAACCCTGAGCCGCAAAGTCGCCGAAGCCAACGATCGGGTGGACGATTGGGGCGCCAAAGCCAAGATCGCCGTCGTCAAAGGACGCGACGACCTGGCCCGCGAAGCCCTCGTCGAAAAACGCCGGTATCAGGACCATGTCAACACCCTGGAAGCCCAGAAGGCCGACAGCGAAGACATGGTGGACAAGTATCAGGCCGACATCGTGGAACTGGAAAGCAAAATCGCTTCCGTGCGCGAACAGCAGAAAGCCATTCTGCAGCGCCACACCCACGCGCGTAGCCGCAAAAAAGCCCAGGAGACCATTCGCAAGGTGGACACCACCGATGTCTTCACGCGCTTCGAGGCCTTCGAACGCCGCGTGGACCGCATGGAAGCCGAAGCGGACCTGGTCAACTACGGCCATCGCCCCTCCCTGGATGACGAACTGGCGGGACTCGGCGTCGATGAGGATATCGAAGCCGAACTGAACGCCATCCGCGATCAGGTCAAGGGAGCGACCACTCCCAGGCGAGACGGCAACTGACCGAGCCCCCGGGCCCATGAACAAACCGTTGACGATGAATCGACGCCCCCGCCGGGGGCATCCTGAAATCGGAGAGCCGATACCATGAAAATCAAAATTCGACGGGAACGCTACGATTGCTGGTATCTGAATATCCTGGCCATCACCGTCGCCGGCGTCTGTGGACTGGGGATCCTGCGTCACCTGTCCCGCTATTTCATCCTCGGCTTCAACCCGACACCATTCTTCGATCAACTGGTTTGCTTCCTGGGCGCCGTCGCCGGCGTCGCCTACCTGTTCAAAGCCAATTGGGCCGCCATCGGCCTGGCCGCCATCGCCGGGCTGGGAATGCTCAAGGCGATCGCCAGCGGCAACACCGTCACCGTGGCCATCCATGTCTATGTGCTCATCCTCTTGGCCCTGCCCCTCATGTCGTCCAAAAAGAGTAAGATGTGAGGCGACGGACAGACGCCGCGCCCGATAAAAGGATCGGTCGAATGAAATCTTCCGCGAGCCGTTGACTCCGACGATGGAGAAGGGTAAACTCAAGACAGTCGGAAAGTCGGAAAATAAAAAAAGGATCAACATTGTCGCGCCAACCATGTTGTCCAATAAATCGAATACTCGGTTTTCTTTGAAAAAATGATACGAGGGGGCGTCGCGTAAGACGCCCCCTCGCCCGAGACACACAAATTCGCATTCAATCAGCCGTCTTTCAAATATACTGTATCAAAACGTGAATCACTCGCGTCGAATTTCTGGGAGGAGAATCAATATGCGCGGTTGCTTTTTGCTCATAGCGATAATGGTCGGATGTCTGGCTTTTATGCTTGCCTTTTTCACGGTTTCACACAGAGTCGTGTCTCAGAACAACCGATTCGTTCCTTCGACCGTTTCGCACACAGCCGTTGCGGTTCCACGATCCGTTGAAGTGACGTCAAATGGCCCCATTCCGGCCGAAGTGCTCGCCCAAATGATGGAGAACGTTCCGCAACCACCGGATGCGCAGGCGGAAATCATCAGCCCTCAGGCTTTTCACGAATTCGACAACGCTTCGGAAACCATGGCTCTGGCCAACGCGGATGTGCAACGTCAGACCGAAAAGGCCCATCGCATGGCCATGGACCAGCAACGAGCCGTCGAAAGGCAGATGGCCATGGAACGCGCCATGGTTCGAAGTCATCAGACGCGGATATCCTGGATCATGCTGATGGTCGGCGGGTTATTCCTCGCGTTTCTCTTCATCATTATCCTGACCTTGGCCAGAGCGGGACGCCGGCGTTCACGATCCGAATATGCGCGCTATGAGGCGTCCGAGTATGCAACCTCTGCAAAACGGGGAAACAAGAGTGGCGGCGAGGACGATGACGTTGCGGAACTGGTCCGGGGCATGAAACGCATGGGTGAACGCCTGGAAGCGCTGGAAACCATTATCATCAATCGTTCGCAACGAGGATAAGCCCATCATGACTTTCCATATTCCCATGTTTGGATTTATGCATCTCAGCTTTCTGGAACTGGTGATTGCCGCTATTATTGTCATCTTCATTTTCAATGTCCTCAGGCGGGGCGGGGAGCGACAGAAGCGGTCTTATCCGGCGGCCCGTGAATATCCGGGCGATGATCTGCCTCCTCGGGAAGGCCGCTCCCGGTATGCCAAACAAACGCCTCCACCTCCACCACCCAGGTCGCGTCATCCCGGCCCCTCGGATGAAGAAACGGCCCAAATGACACGGCAACTTATTGAAGACCTGAAGAAAATGGATAAACGAATCGATTCGCTCGAAGTCCTCTTGACCGACCGATACCGAAAGGATTGACCCATGAACGGCTTGGCTCAGATACTCTTTGTCATCATTGCTTTGATGCTTGTGCCTGAACTGCTTCTCCTGGCTCTGCTGATCTATGGGGCCCTCTTTCTGGCCACGCATGGCTTTCAGGCGTTCGCCTGGCTCATTGGCGGCGTGTTCCAGATTCTGTTCGGCGTAATCAAATATGCCACCCTGGCCGTTGTGAGCATCGGGGCGCTCGTCTTCGGAGCCATCGCATGGCTCCTGGTTCTCCCCTTCCAGCGCCTCGTCGGATCGCGACGCCGCCCCGCGGCCGCCCGCGGAACGAGCAGCGATCCCTTCGATCCCTACACACGCCTGTCGCCCTCGGCGGCTGAGACTTTGTGGGACAGCGAAATGCGCGGCGCCGTCCGCGCCATGAAGGGCATCGGCCGACGGTTGGATGGGTTGGAATCGGTCCTGGTGGATCGTTATAAAAGGAGACCCTTATGAGTTCCCTATCCCCCCTGCTGGCCTTGGGAAGTCCCGGACCCTATGAGGTCGCCATGAGCCTGATTCTCATCGGACTGCCCGTTCTCGGACTTCTGCTGTTGGCGATGCTGATTGTCAATCTGGCGCGAGCCGGTCTCAGAAAAACCGTCGCCGTGCCCGTCTATGAAACATCACGGAGACGCGAACTCGATCCGGAAGATTAATCGCCGGTTCCGAAACGAAAACACCGCCGAACGAAAGGATCGGATTCATGTTCGAAGACGTCTTTCTCCCCATCGCCATCGTGGGAATTATCTTTGGCAGTTTCATGATCGTCGCCGTGACCTTTATCAAGGCCATGGCCGGAAAAAAAGGCGACCAGCGGGGCGCCTTGTCTGAAGAGGATACCGAGAATATTCTCACTATCATGGATGGCCTGCAACGGATGGAAAAACGGGTGGAATCCATCGAGACCATCTTGAGCGACCACCATCACGCGCAGGACTGATCCACAGGAGAAACGTATGATGAACATCGCCTTTGCCCCAATCTTCTTTATCCTGCTTATATTTGGATTTTTCATCCTGGTAGCGGTCATCAGCGCCATTGCCAGTCAATCGAAACGCGATCGCTCAGAAGGCGGGCGCGAAGAGATGGAAAACGCCCAGATGCTCTACCAGGCGCTGGACCAGATGGAACAGCGGGTGGAAAATATCGAAACCATACTGATTGACAAAGTCCGCGAGCGGGAAAGCCATCGCAGCAATCCCGATGGCCCGGACGCGAACCGCCGCGAGTATTGAAAAATGGACCCACTGGCAGGGCGCGGAGGGAACAGCGCCTCACTATGAGAAAGGAATAAATGACATGAACAAGCAAGGACTCTATCGCTCACGAACCGGGATGATCTTTGGCGTGTGTAAAGGGCTGGGAGAATCCATGGATATGAATGTGACCGCCATTCGGCTGATAGCCATCGTCGCCATGGTGGCGACCGGATTCGTTCCAGGCATTCTGGTTTATCTGGGCGCAGCCATGATCATGAAACCGGAACCCTGATCGGAGTTTGGACGGGATCGAACCACACGAGGGCGCGGCATGGCGCCCTCTGACCACGCCTGTGATTGACGTTTGACGAAAGGACTCGAATCATGATGAACGACTATGATAATTCCCACAAAGATCTGTATCGATCCCGTGACGGCATGGTGTTGGGGGTCTGTAAAGGCGTCGCCGACTACCTGGACTTCAATGTGTTCGCTTTACGTTTTATTTTAGTGGTTGTGACGATCATGACCGGCTTTGCGCTGCCCCTGATTGGCTACTTCGTTGCCGGCATAGTCATGAAGCCCGAACCGATCGTGCCCTTCCGCCACGATATGGATCGCGAGTTTTACCAATCGTACACGACCTCGCGCCCCTTGGCGATTCAGCGTCTCCGCCAGACCTATGACGCCCTGGACCGGCGGATTCAACGCATCGAATCCATCGTCACCTCCAAGGACTTTGACTGGGATAGTCGGATGCGGGAATGAACCGGGCGCGACCATCCGCCTTATCCCACAACAAACGCGAACAAGGCCCAACCGCCTTGCCCGCGTTTGTTTTGTTTGGGGAAAAACCAAAGGGACAGACGATCGTTGCGCTAATCGCCAAGGCGCGATCGCGCGAAGACGCAAAGAACTGTCGGGCGCGGCGCAGCTGTCCGATAAGGCCCGTGTCTCAGGATCTGAACATCCGCCAAGGCGCGAAGGCGCGAAGGCGCGACGACACAAAGAACGCCGGGGCGGGACGCCGCTACCTACCATATAAGGCCCGTGCCCCAGCGGCCAAACAACAGCCAAGCCCCGAAGGCGGCGACATATTCAAGCCCAGGGTGAAGCGTCCGGTTTCGGGATCGTACCATCGGGCGTTGAAGTAGGTGAGACCGAGTTCGGCGTCCCAGTCCTTGCCGGTGATGAGGAGGTCGTCTTTTACCCCCGAATCCCCGTCGTCACCATGATCGTCCGTCGCGATGTCGCCGAAGGCCGAGTAGTCCTGCGCCCAGAGCATCGCCCCGGATGAATCCGTGACCATAATCACGTCGCCGCGGTGATTGTACTGATAGTAGCGGCTGTCCGTGGTTTCGTCATAACTGGGATTGACGGTGTGACGTTCAATGACGTTGCCGATTTGGCCGGGCATGACGGCATAGACATCATACGATTCATCATCCGTCGTGACCGAGGCGATGTTGTTCCCCTCGTATGTCCATTTTTTCGTCTCCAGGATTGTGCTGTCGTTCGTATCTTTTCTCACGCGCTTAATCCGGCGCCCCATGGCGTCATAGTAGAAATACAGATACTCACCGGAGTGAGCCAGTTCGACTCGCGTCAGGTTGCCGACGCCATCCCATTCCATATCACGCTGGTAACTGCCCGTGTCGTACATGGTCGGCCGTCCGGCGTTATCATAGGCGAAGCCGGTTCCGGTCAGGCGGGAGGCGTTGTCGTACGCGCGATTCGTCGTGGTTCCGCCCACAATCTGGAAGGAAGTCCGGTTGCCGTCGGCGTCGTATGTATAGCGGTAGTCATAATTGCCAGTCCCGCCTTGCGT
>JADFCT010000253.1 GCA_017161665.1 Candidatus Sumerlaeota bacterium | reverse complement strand
CCATTGCGGGTTTTGGCGGCGTGCTGGGCGTGTTGTTTACCATTCCCCTTCGGCGATCGCTGATTGTGGAGGCCGACCTGGCCTTTCCCGAAGGCGTGGCGACGGCCGAAGTCCTGGAGACGGGCGAACGGGGCGGCTCGGAGATCAAATACCTTGTTCAGGCCTCGCTGCTGGGAGCGTTGTTCAAGTTCGGCGCGGGGGGATTGCAAATCTGGCACGAAGTGTTCGCCGTCGCCGGGCGCGTGGGGCGATCGGTGGCTTATGTTGGAACGAATCTCAGCCCCGCGCTGTTGTCGGTGGGCTATATTGTGGGACTGAATATCGCGGTGCTGGTGTTCCTGGGCGGGGCCTTCAACTGGTTGGTGGCGATTCCGACGTACGCCGTATTGAATGACTGGCCCCTGAGCGAGGGCGGCGAGGCCTTATCGGCCCTGGAGGGGGCCGAGCACATTTGGAGTCAAACCACGCGCTATATTGGCGTGGGCGCCATGTTGATCGGCGGGCTCTGGACGGTTTTCCAGGTCCGCGGGTCTCTATTGGGCGGTTTTACGGCGGGACTGAAAGCCTATCGGGGTTTGAACGACTATGCAACACGGGAACCGTCCGATGACTCCGCGCCCAATGGGACCGACCGACGGCCTGGCCGACCGCCACGGACGGAACGCGATATCCCCATGAAGTGGGTCATGGTGATGATCGTCGGATCCATTGTGCCGCTGTTTCTGATCTATGAACATTTTATCGGCGCCTGGAACGTCTCCATTCCCATGGCGCTGGTGATGCTGGGGGCGGGATTTCTCTTTTCGGCCGTGGCTGGTTATATGGCCGGACTGGTGGGATCGTCCAATAATCCCATCTCGGGTATTACGATCACGACGGTCTTGTGTTCGTCGTTGTTGCTGCTGGTCTTGATGGGCGCCGAAGCGGGCAACGGCCCGGCGGCGGCGATTATCGTCGGCTCCGTGGTCTGTTGCGCGGCGGCCATTGCCGGCGACAACATGCAGGACCTGAAAGCCGGACGGATCGTGGGCGCCACGCCCTGGAAACAGCAGGTCATGCAGCTCGTCGGCACCGTGTCAGCGGCGCTCGTGATGGGCAAGGTTCTGACGTTGCTCTATGAGGCCTATGGATTCGAAGGCCATGCCTCGGGCGAGGGCAACCCCGGCGCGCTGGCCGCCCCACAGGCGAACCTGATGGCCATGGTCGCGCGCGGCGTCTTTGAAAAGAACATCCCCTGGGGTTTTATGGGGGTGGGCATGGCGTTGGCCGTGGTGATTATCGCCTGGGACGGCTGGTTGCGCCGACGCGGTTCGGATTTTCGCGCGCCCGTGCTGGCCGTAGCCATCGGGATTTATCTGCCTTTTGAACTGTCGGCGCCGATTTTCATGGGTGGCCTCTTGCGCTGGGCGACGGAGAAATGGTATCGTCACCGTCAATTGAGGGGCTCGGTCGTGGAGGTTCTGCGGCGACACGGTCTGCTGTTCGCTTCGGGGCTGATTACCGGTGAAGCGATTGTCGGCATTCTATTGGCCATTCCGATCGTGATTACGGAAAACGCCCGAGCGCTGGCTGTGACCGAAGAGCCACTGGGGGCTTGGCCGGGAATGATCCTCCTGGCCGGCGTCGCCTATTGGTTCTACCGAGTATCGACGGCTGATTTACCGACGAATGAGGGAGGAAATGATGAAGCGGCGTGATCTGCCTGGGCGCCGGGTCGGGCGTGGCAAGGTGTGGGTATTCCTTTCGATTGTGACACTCAGCGGGTTGACGGGTTGCCTGCGGTCCGGGGGGAGCAGTTCGGAGCCGCTGTTTCGTTTCTATCCCGATCCCTCGCCCAAAACCCATCGACTCTATGACCGACTGGCGCGCGCCTCGGTGGAAATCCTGGTGGATGATCACTTGTCCGGCTCCGGCGCGCTGGTGGACCCCGATGGCTGGGTGATTACAGCGGAACACGTGCTGGGCGGACCGGGCCGACGTGTGGAGGTCCTGTCTCCCACTTTGGGACGCTTGTCAGCGGAGGTCAAGGCGGTCGATTGTGGCCATGACCTGGCCCTGCTGCGCATTGATGCCGCCAACCGCCCCTATCCCTACCTGGAGACGGCGGCCACGGAACCGGAGGTGGGGCGTTCGGCCTGGCTCTTTGGGGCGCCCTTATTTCGCCATCAGATTATGACACCCGGCATGGTCGCTTCGTCGGGATCGGCCTTCGAATGGTTGGGGACCACCGATCGGTATCTCGAAACCCGTTATTTCAGCGCTTCGACGCCCAAAGGGATGTCGGGGGGGGGCTGGGTGGATGACCGGGGACAACTGATCGGCCTTCAGTCAGGCATGATGACGAACGGCGCCTCCATGTTGGGCCTGGCCTTCGCCACGCGGCTAGAACCGATTCATCGTCTCCTGGATTCGCGTCAATCCGCCGTCACCCCCACCATGCGATTGCCCATCGAGGAGTATTGGGAGCAGGAGCCGGCCTATATGGTAAATTTCCCGGCCGGGCAAATGGGTGTGGTGGCCCGGTCGCCGGTGGCCGGCGGTCCGGCCGCTCGGGCGCGGGTGCGAGACATGCAGTTGATCGTCGCCGTGGACCGCCAGCCCGTGCGCTATCGGGATGAAGTGTTGCGTTGGGTTCGGAGCCGCCAGGTGGGCGATGTCGTATCGTTGACCATTCTGGCCCCGTCCGGCGGACGGCAAACGGTGGAAGTGGTTTTGGAGACGTTGGAGCAACCCTGGCTGGATCACTTTGCCCGAACCCAACGTTCGTCGAATTGAACCAATATCAAATGGTTTACGGGCTTGACATCGGAGTTTTTCTGAGTCAGCCTCACTGTCGAGACGTATAGTTGTTACCGCATCAGATTTCAATTTCCGGAGCGCCCCATTCATCCGCCTTTTCGAAACGGCGGGGCCAATGGATGTGGGTGGGAGTCGCTAAGTTATGAGTCAAGTCGCAGCCATGATACTGGCTGGCGGACAGGTCAGCAATTTCGGCATCTTGACCGAGTGTCGGCCTAAGTCCGCTTTGCCCATTGCCGGTTTTTACCGGCTCATTGATTTTGCTCTCAGCAGTCTGAGTCACTCGGAACTGACGCGCGTGGGACTGATTGTGCAATATCAGCCCGCGTCGTTGATTGAACACGTGAGCGGGGGGGACTCATGGGACCTCCACGGCGTGGGCCGATTGCTGAAAATCCTGCCGCCCTTCGTGGGCGGCGGCAGTTCGTGTCAGAACTGGTTCAGCGGCACGGCCGACGCGCTGTATCAGAACATCAACTTCCTGGAAGACCCGGAAGTCGATACGGTATTGATCATGTCAGGCGAGCAGATCTACAGCATAGACTATCGCCCCATCCTGAAAGCCCACCGTAAGCGGGGATCCGATGTCACCCTTGTGGTCAAAGAAATGGAGGAGGAGGAACTGTCCACGCGATTCGGCTATGTGCGTCTGGGGGCAAACGATGAAATCGTGGAATATTTTGAGAAACCCGAGCGCCCCCCCACCAATATCGTTTCCACCGGCATTTATGTGTTCAAGAAAAGCGTTCTCATCGAATGGCTGGAGGCCAATGCGCGCAATCAGGAAGGCCATAACCTGGCCATCGATGTGTTGCCGTTCATGGTGGGCAACGCCAAGGTCATGGGCTATCGCTATAAGAAGACCTGGCTGTATTTGCATGATCCGGAATCCTACTATGCCTTGCATAAGCGTTTGTTGAAGCCGTCGGCGTCTGTCAATCTGGTGGACTGGGAAGTGATGACCAACATGAACGACCGCGGTCTGACCTCGCGCGGTTCCACCTTTGTCGGCCCACAGGCCGAAGTGCGACAGTCCATGTTGTCGCCGGGCGTGTCCGTCCGCGGAGCGGTTCTCGGATCGGTGCTCTCCCCCGGCGTGCGCGTGGAAGAGGGGGCCGTCGTGGAAGACTGCATCCTGCTCCACGACACGGTGGTGCGCAAGGGGGCGCGTCTGCGGCGGGTCATCGCGGACAAGGACGCCGAATTTGGCGCCGATTCCCACGTGGGGGTTGACGCCTCGGGCGAGATCCCATCGGGCCCTGAGGGCGAACGCATTCCCCTGACGATCGTTGGCAAGGGCGGCCGTGTGGATGACAACGCCCGCGTCCCGGCCGGGAAAGTCATCGCGAAAATCTTTTGCTTGGAAAGCCGACCGGAAGGTGAACGCAAGGAGGCGCAGAAATGAAGAATGTAATTGCCATGCTCCTGGCCGGCGGACACGGCAGCCGGCTCATGACCTTGTCGCGTCATCGCGCGAAACCGGCCGTGCCTTTCGGCGGCATTTATCGAATTATTGATTTCACCCTCAGCTGCATCATGCGCTCCAACATCCCCATCGTGGGCGTCATGACCCAATATCGACCCTATTCGCTGATGGATCACATTTCCAACGGCGAAGCCTGGGGCTTTGTGGGGCGACGGCGACTGGCCAAAATCCTGCCGCCCTTCGTGGGCGACAAACGCTCCGACTGGTATGCGGGCACGGCAGACGCCCTCTTTCAAAACCTCCCCTTTGTCGAACGGTTCAAAGAAATCGACACGGTCCTGGTCCTCTCAGGCGACCATATCTACAATATGGATTATCGGGAAGTTGTGCGTCAGCACCAAGCGAGTAAAGCGGAAGTAACGATCGCCTGTCAGGAAGTTCCCTGGGACCAGACGCGCCACTTCGGTATCATGGTCACCGATGAACACAAACGCATTGTCGATTTTATGGAAAAACCCAAAGAGCGCCCCCCATCAAACCTGGCCTCGCTGGGCATCTACGTTTTCAACAAAGATTCGCTGATTGAGCGCCTGCGCGCCGATGCCGATGATCCAAACAGCCAACATGATTTCGGCCATGACATTATCCCCGGCATGATCGCCGACGGGTCCACTTACGCCTATCGCTTTGAGGGATACTGGCGGGACGTCGGGACGGTCGACTCCTATTGGGAGGCCCACATGGACATTCTGCGACAGGACCAGACGCTGGACATGAACCGTTGGGAAGTGCGCACGAATTCCTATTCCTATGGCTACCGAAACATCTTCCCCGCCCGGGCGGGGAATGAGAGCGTGCTGTCGAATTCCATCGTGGGATTGGGATCGGTGGTGGAAGGCCGGGTTGCCAATTCCCTCTTATCGCCCGGCGTCCATGTGGGGCGTGGCGCGCAGGTGGAAAACTCCATCCTCATGCACAATACCGTCATCGGCGATGGGGCCATTATCCGAAACGCGGTGATCGACAAGCAATGCGTCATCGGCGAAGGCGCCGTGATCGGCGAGGGCGACAATATCCCGAATCATAATGCGCCGGACAAACTGTATACGGGCCTGACACTCCTGGGCAAAAAAGCCCAGGTCCCCGCCCGCGCGCGGGTGGGGCGAAACGTGGTC
>JADFCT010000252.1 GCA_017161665.1 Candidatus Sumerlaeota bacterium | reverse complement strand
GTTGAAGCGGAAGCGACTCCGGCAGCCGAACCTGAAGCCGAAGCGCCGACGCCGGTCGCCGAAGAAACCGCGCCAACGGAAGAAGCCCCCGCCGCGGAAGAAGCGCCGGCGGAAGCGGAAGCGCCCGTTGAGGCGGAAGTGACTCCGGCAGCCGAACCTGAAGCCGAAGCGCCCGCCGCAGAAGAAACGCCAGCGGAGGAAACGACTCCGAAAGCGGAAGCGCCCGTTGAAGCGGAAGCGACTCCGGCAGCCGAAGACGAAGAAAAAACCGGATCGGAATAATGACAGAGACACTCGCGCCGCCCGCGCCGTCGCCGATAGCCCCCGAGCGCAAAACGGGACGCAAAGGACGTAGGATCGTGATTACCTTCACGATCCTCGTCCTTTTTGTTTTGGGTGGCTTTTCGTTTATTTCCGCGTTCCTGATGTCCATGATGGGTGGCGATGTTTATACGGGCGGTCCCTATATCGCGCTGGTTCGTGTCCGGGGGCTGATCGTGGACGCTGAACCCATTTTGTCACAGATCGCATACCATCGAGACAACCCGGAAGTCCGGGCGATGGTGGCGCGGATTGATACGCCCGGCGGCGCTGTGGGCGCGTCGCAGGAGATCATGCGGGAACTCAATCGCCTGCGGGACGGCTCCGGTCCCGGAGGACGGTCCATTCCCGTTGTCGCCTCCTTCGGCAACGCGGCGGCTTCGGGGGGGTATTATATCGCCTGCGGCGCCGATCGGATCGTCACCAATCCGGGAACCATTACCGGCAGCATTGGCGTTATTTTGTCCAGCCCTGAATTCTCACGGCTGTTCCAGCTACTGGGTGTCGCATACAACACCGTCACGAGTGGCGATTTTAAGGACACCGGCTCCATGGCGCGGCCCATGACCGATGAAGAGCGGGCGCTCCTTCAGGCGACGATTGATGACGTTCACCATCAGTTTGTGGACGCGATCGTCCAGGGACGCCGTCAAGCAGTGGCCGACGTTCTGCGGCGCCGGATGGCGGATGAGGCGCTGACCTCCATGACCGCCACCACCACGGCTTCGGTCCCCGTGGTGACGGAGGAGGCCGTTCGGCAACATATTGAATCCATCGCCGACGGCCGCATCCTGACGGGACGCTTTGCGCTGGAAGCGGGGCTGGCCGATCAGGAAGGCAATTTTCGGGACGCTATTGATCTAGCCTGTCAGCTGGCGGGTATGCCACTGGATACGCAGGTTTATGAGAAAAAGACGCCCCGTTCCCTGATGGAAGTCCTGATGGAATCGGCGGCCGAAGCGCTGCCGTCCCTGACGCAATCGACGGCGCCATCCATTCAATTGCGTTCTGAGTGGCCTTAGCCGTTTTATTTTTAAAAGGAAAACACCTTATGACGTCCAATCGATCTGCTTCATTGAATCGTCGGTCCATGATTACGTTGACGGGCGCCGGCCTGGGGGCGTTGGCCACGGGCCTTGGCGTTCGGTCCACTCCCGCCGCCGCCGCTGCCGACTCGCTGTTTCAATACTGTCTGAACACGGCCACGATCCGGTCTCACAATCTGTCATTGGATAAAGAACTCGACGTCGCCGCCCAGGCCGGTTACAGCAGCGTGGAGCCATGGATGGAAAAAATCGGCCGTTATGCCGAGGGCGGGCGGACGCTGAAGGACTTGAAGAAAAAACTCGAAGACTTGAATCTGACCGTGGAAAGCGCCATCGGTTTTGCGCGTTGGATCGCCGAGGACGAGGAAGCCCGCAACCAGGGCTTGGAGCAGCTCAAGCGCGAGATGGACATGCTGGCTCAAATCGGCGCCAAACGGATCGCGGCGCCTCCGGCCGGCGCCACAGGGCCTGATCGGCTGGATCTGTTCCGGGCTGCCGAACGCTACCGCGCCATTCTGGACATCGGCGATGGTATCGGCGTCATCCCGCAACTGGAAATCTGGGGGCCGTCGAAGAATCTGAGCCGGCTGGGCGAAGCCGCCTTTGTCCTGGCCGAAGCGGCTCATCCCAAAGCGTGCCTTCTGCCGGATATCTATCATATCTACAAGGGCGGCTCAGACCATGCCGGGTTGGATGTGTTGGCGCCGAACGTGATCCAGGTCTTTCACATGAACGACTACCCCGCCGATCCGCCACGCGACACCATCGGCGACCGCGATCGCGTCATGCCCGGCGACGGCATCGCGCCCACGCCCCGCGTCCTGAAGAGTCTGCAAGCCAAAGGGGCGCCCGTGGTCCTGTCCCTGGAATTGTTCGATCCCCGGCTGGCTCAGCGCGACGCGCTGGATGTCGCCCAGGAGGGCATTCGAAAGATGAAGGCCCAGGTCGCAACAATCTCCAGTTAGGGAACCACCATGAAACGACTTCCGGCTCTGGTAGCCCGACGAACGGTATCCTCTTGGGCGGCGTCCCTGCTTGTCTTTTGGCTTCTGACGCCCTGGGCGGCGTCGCAGATGCCCGACCCGCCGGGACAGGTCGCTCCGGGTGTCCGGCCGGAACAGGAAGCCTATCTCTTCGCCCACATGATGGCCGGCGACTATTGGCGCCTTTACTACAGCATCAGCCGGGATGGGTTGCATTGGAGTCTCCTCAACGCAGGGCGCCGGGTTTTCGAGGAGTACCGGGGCCATGCTGATATCTGCCAGGGCCATGACGGCCGCTACTACCTGATCGGCAACCGCAGCGACGGCGCCCCGGACATCAATTTCTGGGTCTCGGACGATCTGATCCGGTGGGACAAATACAGCGACTATACGCCCGACCTGAAACGCGTTCCCGACTACCCCAAAGCCCTGGATCGGATCGGCGCGCCCAAGGTGTTTTATGACGAGGCGACGCGCCAGTATCTGGTGACCTGGCACACGCCGCACGACCTGGGCGAAACGGATCTGCCCGAGCCCTATTGGGCCAGCCAACGGACGCTCTATGCGCTCAGCAAGGATCTGAAGACTTTTGCCTCGCCTCCCCGCAAACTGTTTGATGGCGATTGGGACATGGCCACGATCGATACGATCGTGCGGCGTGTGGACGGGCGCTACTACGCCATTCTCAAAGATGAACGGTACCCGACCCTCGACTGGCCCACTGGAAAATCCATTCGCATTGGCAGCGCGCCGAATTTGACGGGGCCTTATACAAAACCCGCTCCGCCGATCACACCCAACTTCCGCGAGGCGCCGACGCTCATTCCTTCTCCCAATGGTCAGGCGTGGTATCTGTACTATGAGCAATATCCCGGCGTGTCGTATGGCTTGTCGGTGGCCGAGAATCTGAACGGTCCCTGGATGCAGGTGGCCGGGAACCAGCGACCCGATTGGGATAAGTATCACCTGCCGCCGGGCGTTCGCCATGGCGCCATGATCCCCATCCGTCGCGCGCAATACGACGCCCTCGTCGCCGCCTTCCCTTTTCAGGCGGATGGGGTTTCGACCGCCCCGCTGCTTGGCCGGATTCGTCCGCGTTCGGCTCAGGAAATCACGTCCTCCTCCTGGTCCATTGGCGGCGAAACGCTGGATCGCGACTATGCGGTTTATGAAAACTACCGCGACCACCTCGGCCCTCTGGGGGCCAAAGGGATTCGACTCCAGGCGGGTTGGGCCAAATGTGAAAAGGCGCCCGGTGTTTACGACTGGGACTGGCTGGACCGGATTGTGGACGACGCGCTGGCTCAGGGCGTGCAGCCCTGGCTGGAAACATCGTATGGCAATCCCATCTATCCCGGTGGTGGCGACATCGGGTTGGGCGGCGGCATCCCGACGTCACCGGAGGCCCTTGCCGCGTGGGATAAATGGGTCCGCGCCCTGGCTCGTCGTTACGACGATCGGGTAAAGGAATGGGAAATCTGGAACGAGCCGGATCTCGGCTCAAAGGTTCCGGCCGCGGATTACGCTCGTCTTTACATACGAACGGCGGAGATTATTCGAGACGAAGCGCCCGGCGCCAAAATCCGGGCTCTCAGTCTGGCGGGGAATACCGCCTATGCGGAAGCGTTTTTAAAATATATCCGCGCACAGAAAAAGACAAACCTCATCGACGCCGTCACGGTTCACGGCTATCCGCGGAATCCGGACGACACATCCAGTCTGGATCGAATGCGGGCCCTGTTAGACGAATATGATCTGAAGATTCCGGTCATTCAGGGCGAGACGGGCGCGCCGTCTCAACTGCAGAAACATTATGCGCTTCGCGACATCCCCTGGACCGAAACGACTCAGGCTAAATGGAATCTGCGTCGCATGTTGGCCCATCACGGCCAGGGCGCGCCGTTCAGTCTGTTCTGCATCTCCGATATGCGCTACCGGATCAATGGCGAGATACGGATGAACTACAAGGGGCTGTTGAAAACCAATCCCGACCAAACGATTTCTCATCGAAAGATGGCTTACGACGCCGCTCAACGGGTCTTTTCGATCTTCGACGACTCATGGGAACGGCTTCCGGGCGTGGATTGCGACGCGGAAACAACGCGCTCCCTCGCCGCGTACACGTGGAAGCACCGAAGAACGGGCGCCTTGATGACGGCGGCCTGGTTCAAGGACGCGCCCCCCATCGAGTCGCGGGCGGCCACGCCGACGAATCTTCGCTTTCGTAATGGCCAGTTCAAAGAGCCGGTCTGGGTGGATTTGCTTTCTGGAAAAGTGTATGGCCCCTTGAAATCCGAAAACGGCCGAACGCTTCCACAAGTACTCCTGTACGATTCGCCTGTGTTGATTGGCGATATGGAGGGCTTGAAGGAATTCATCGCCCCCGCGCGGAGGCCCTAATCCTCAAAGCGGCGCCTGTAAGGAACGCGGAATAAATTAATTCTCCCTCGGCTCGGATCACACCATCTCTGTGGTGAAAGATCATTGGCGGATGGGCGTCGGCGCCGTCACGCTTTTTGCGCGCACCGCGGCAAAAATCGCGCCGGCGCCTCATTTGCGCTTTCTCAGACCCAGGGCTTCGCTCCCTATCGGTCGCTCCACCCTGGGCTGGTATGTGCCGCCCCTATCGGGGCTTGGCTGTTGTTTGGCTCCTGGGGCGCGGGCCTTATAGGGTATCGGCGCCTCGCCCCGGCGCGCTTTGCGTCGTCGGCGCATTCGTTGCCTCAAAACGCGCAAGGATAGTCTCGCCCCGGCGCGCTTTGCGTCGTCGCGCCATGCCGTTAAAAAGAAATCAATGCGCCGCGTCTCGGCGCCATTTTTATCATGTGTTGTGTCCATTTTGCGGAACAGGCGCCCACGAGAAAAAGAAACAGATTTGATTATTTCCGTCAGCCTAAGGGCGGCACAACAAAACGCCGAACCCTGAGAGCAATTCGTTATGCGCAGATCCTGATATTGGAATTGTGTGTAAGCCAACCGCCTTCGGCTCAGCGAAACCTCAATCCTGCCTACCGAAGGGGCCTGTTTGATTATTTGATGATCCCACGCTTGAGGAAATCAT
>JADFCT010000024.1 GCA_017161665.1 Candidatus Sumerlaeota bacterium | reverse complement strand
TTCCAGCGCGGCGACCACATAGGGTGTGCGTCGCGAAGCGGCCAGCCCCACCAGAAAATCGCCCGCGCCGAATCCCCGCGCGGCCAGATCGCGTTCAGCGTCTTCGTGCCGGTCCTCGGCGCCTTCCCGGCTTCGCAAGAGCGTCTGCGCGCCACCGGCGATAACGGCCTGGACCAATTGGGGCGACACGCCGAAGGTGGGCGGACATTCCGAGGCGTCCAGGGCCCCCAAGCGCCCGCTGGTGCCCGCGCCGATATAAAAGAGCCGTCCCCCGGCCTCAAAAATCTCCACAATCCGATCGACGGTTTGGGCGATGACGGGCAATTCCGGTTCCACGGCCCGAGCCACGCGGCCATCCTCGCGATTCATGAGCGTGACGATTTCAAGGGCCGAGGCCTCTTCAATGTCGATGGCGTCCGGATGGCGCTGTTCCGTAAGGAGGTCTTTGCATTCCGCAAAGATTGCGCGCCCGTCGTCACGGCGCGCTGTTTTTTCTTCCCGAGCCGCGGGCGTCGACGGCGGCGAAACGACGGTCTCGATGACCGATTCGGCGCGATCCGCATATCCTGCCGCCTTGAGCGCCCATCGCAGGGCGCCTATCGCCGCAGGCCGTTGGGGCCGGACGACGGAATCGTTTCCAAAGCGTCCCCGGACGGCGTCTTCGAAGCGGTCATGATAAAGGGGTTGGGCCAGGGCCATCGCGCCGCCCAGGACATAGGCGACGGCCGGCGCGTTCGGATACAAGCGGGCACGGACGGCCAGAGCCGATTGCCCCAACCGGGCAACCGCGGTTTCGATGATGGCGACGGCGACGGCGTCCATTGCGTCCGCGGTGGCGAAGACCTTGGGGGCAAATCCCGCGATGGCAGAACGAGGAATCGCAGGCAGGGCGAGCTGTTCAACGAGGTTCCCAATCGCCTGAACCTGATACTGTTCATAAGCCGCGGCCACGAGGGTCGTTTCCGGCCCGCGCCCCTCGACGGCCCGACAAACCGCCCGCAACGCTTCGAGTCCAATGGCAAAGGCCCCACTTTCATCCCCCAACAGGCTGCCCAGGCCGTCGGCCCGTTCCTCGCGTCCTGCGGCGTCGCGTCCCCAGACAAAACTCCCTGTGCCGGCAATGACAGCCAGGGCCGGCGTTTCATATTCCACATAGCCCGCAGCAGCCAGCAATCCCCGCGCGTCATGATCAATGAGAATGGATTGAGCAAGCCCGCGGTTTTTCAGTTCGTGTGCGATGATGGAGCGGTCATCCGCCTGGCCCGCTCCGCTCAGACATCCGGCCAGAAGGGCGGCGGGGCCGATCATATCATTTGGATTCGGGGCAATGGCGCGAAGGGCCTGGCGGGCGGCTTCCGCAATGGCGTCACAGGCGGACTCCAGGCCGGCGCTGCGGAAATTGCCCGGTCCGCCATGGCCCTCGCCGACACGCCCGCTATCCGGATCCCAGGCCAGCGCGCTGGTCTGGCTCCCGCCCCCGTCAACACCAACAATATAAGCATTCATCCATTTGGACTCCTCGACAACTCAAGCGCCCCGCACGCATGGCGCGTCCAGTCCACTTTACACAACCCCGTCATCCGGGCCAAGCCTTTCTCCCCGTGTCGCCAACATTATCATTAATTTTTCAGGGGGGGGCGCGCAGGCGCCTCACCGGCCCGGCTGCCGAAGGGCGTTCCATGGTCGCCATGCCTATGCCACTTCCGCTCCCGATCAATAAACGATCCAATAACCGGCAGGCGCCGGCGGGAGGACTTGACCGGTGATAATGAGGGAAAATGGCTGTGGCCCATTACTGAGAGGAGATTTGTGTGAGACTTCAATGCGATAGGCCCCGCGGGTGGGCGGGTTCGGAATGACGACTTGTTCGACGTTATCGAGGGTGTTGTCGCCCGTCGTCGCCGAGGCGGTCGGATTGAGGGGATCAAGAACATAGGGCCGGGTGGTCTGGGCATCGGACAGGGAAACCACGCGCAGATCCAGATCATGGATGAGCGTGGGAACGGGAGCGCCCGGGGTGTTCTGGGCAGGGGCGGCCGGATCGGTCCAACACAGGGTAATGCGCAGGGGTACGCCACCATCGGCGAGGACTGTCCAGGATGTCACGGTCGTTTCCGGGTCCTGCCGCGTTCCTTCGATCAGATGGCTCAGCCTCGGTGTTTCGGCGTGACGAGCGACCAGTTCGACGGCGGCCTGGGCATGGATCAACCCCCAGCCGTAAACGTAGTCCGGTCCCACCGCGCCCAGATCGTCCGTGGTATGGATCAACAGGGCCTTGAGTGTCGCGGCCCGCGGCGCGCCGCCGAAATGGCGCCGAAAGGCTTGAACAACCAGGGCGCTTGCGCCGCTGACCACGGCCGAAGCCATGCTGGTTCCACTTTGGATTCCATATGCCCCATCGGAAAGGGCGAGGGAGGAGTACAGATTTTCGCCCGGCGCGACGAGATCGGGTTTCACCCGGCCGGCGCCAACGGGTCCCCAACTGCTGAACGAAGACGTGGCGGCCAGGTCCGGCCGACGGACTCCGTCCACCACGGCGCCGCCAACGGCCCCGACTGTCAAAACATTTTTCGCGCAACCGGCGTCCGTGATTGTATTGAAGCCGCTCTGGTTCCATCCGTCTGCCACGGGATCGGTCAGAGGGTCATAGGTCTTCGCCTGCCAGTCCACCAGGTCCTCATCAAAATAATAGAAAACGCCCCCCACCTCCGGCGGGACATCATCTCGATGATTCCCCGCCATTTTGATGGGCAAATAATAAGGCGCATCGACGCAGAGTTGATCCCAGTCGGCGGCTTCGGCATTATACTGACCAAAGATCGCATCCTGTCGTTCGGTCTGCAGGCCAAACCAATAGAAGCCTTCCGTCCCTCCAAAAGCCCCGGTTTCCCATCCCGCCACAATACCGTAGGAATGATTGGACAGGTGAAGGCGTCCCGCTTCGGATGGTCCGGCCGCGGCGGCGGCCGTCATCTCGGCCAGATCCTCGAACCAATCATACGAATCAATCTGGATCCCAGCGGCCATACCGCGCGCCCTGGGGTCCTGCCCCGCGGCGCCAATCGTCCCGGCCGTGTGGGTGAAATGATCATCCGCTTCGCCCACCTCGCGCACCGATACACGGGACCCGAATTCCTGATGGGAGGCTCGGATCATTCCCCAATCCCAGATCCCGATCCGCTCTCCGGCCCCGCTTAGTTCGAAGGGCGCCCCCCACACAGGGTGAACGGCCGCGCCGACGGCGGCCCCGGCGTTGCCGTTGATACGATAAACGGGACGACCGTTTCGGAAAGCGACGAGTTCATAGCGTTGCGGCCCGCCAGCCGAACGAATCCGCCAGCCTTTGGTTCGCGCCAATTCAAGGGCTGGTTCCTGCCAGGCGCGGGCCTGGAGCCGCAGGCGCTGAACCCGTTGGGATCGGGCAGGGGTCGGTTCCCCGCCGAGAGCCAGGGGACTCCAGAAAAGGGTGAGAAGGATCGCCACCGAGCCGATCCGCAAGCAGGCTGGCGCGCTCCATCCACACCTCGCTCGGTCCATGAGGGTCGTCACTTCCTGGCTGGCCAAAACACAATCCTCTCCTGGTGGCGACCGATTCCATCAAAAGCGGATTTGGAAAAGAGTCTCACCCGGCGGAGCGGACACGGCTATCGGGCCATGGGGCGACCGGGCAGTACAACCACCGTTACTTTGTCGGAATGGCTGTCCACTCCGTCGGAAACCGTCAATTCAAATATCAAGGTGATCTTGTCATCCGCATAAGGCGCTGTAAAATACGCGACAGCCTGATCCTCATCGTTCAGGATCACCGGATCGCCTTGCGTTTGGCGCCAACGATAACTCAGCAAATCATTATCCAAGTCATATGATTCACTCCCGTCGAGCGTGACGCGCAGTTGTCCCTTTGTTTTTATGCTCGGACCAGCCTCGGCCACTGGCGCCTGATTCATCTCCTCAACGGCGCCGGGGCGCACGGTCACATTGACCGTATCGCTACCGGAATTCATGGCGTCGTCAAACACAAACAGCGCGAATGTCAACAGGATCTCCTCGGTCGTATCCGGAGCGATGAACGAGGCGACGGTGGCGCTGTCATCGTCCAGGGGCGCCAGCGCGCCGGCAATCTGAATCCACATGCGCTCGACAATTTCGCCATCCACATCGCTCGATTGCGAGGAATCCAGGAAAACCAGACTGCCCGTGTCCACGGTCTGGTCCGGTCCCGCCTTGGCCAGCGGGGCGCCGGGACTGACCACGAATTCGATTTTTTCAGAACTCATGGCCCCGTTCTCGTCCCACACATAGAGGGCGTACGTAAACGTCATCGGCCGATCAACCGAAGGCGTCACCCCCTGCGTAATGGCGGCGACATCGTCCGTCAGTTCCATGGCGGGACCGGCGTCTTCGCGCACCCAGAAGTAGGCCATCACTTTGCCGTCGGGATCAAAGGAGGTCGAGCCGTCCAGAATGATTGTCCGATCAATTCCCACCTGATTATTGACCAGTTCCGTTCCTTCCGGGATACCCGGTTCCACCACGCGGACCTGGGGCTTGGGAATGGGCCAGTCGTTGTGAACCGTGACAAAGACAGGCACGGAGACATCGGATTCCAGACTGGAATTCCAGACGGTGACCTGAAAACTCAGAAGAACGTCTTCCTCGGCGACAGGCGCCACAAATGTGGGAGCGGAACTGGTGTCATCGCTCAGTTCCACATAAGGGCCTTCGAGTTGTGTCCACAGGAATCCAACCAGATCCAGTCCCGCCGTATCCGTCGAAGCCGTAGCGTCCAGCGTGGTCAGCTTGCTGGTCTGCACATCCTGATCCGCGCCGGCGTCAGCGAAAAGGGTGGGCAGTGTCTCCTCCGAAGAACTCGCGGGCACAGGCATGGTGGCGACTTCGGAAGAATAGGGCGATTCATTCCCCTGATGATCCAAAGCGGTCACGACATAGTAATAGGTCAGATCCGTGTTCAGCTGGGTATCGAGATATTCATTGTTGCGCACAGGGGTGGGGTTGATTTTCTGATACGGGCCACCGGATTCAGTGGCCCGATACACCGCATAACAATCGAGATCCGCCTCCCCATTGGCATCCCACTTCAATCGCGTCTGACCGTCATCCACGCCGGCGAATACGGCGGCGTTCAACAGCCCCAGACAAAGGGCGATCCGGGCAGGACGCCCGATAGGGTTTTTCGATACATGTTCCATGAGTCCGGTGCTCTTTCCCGTATTGAGGAAACGTCGTCGCGGCGCCCGTGTCAGAAGCGTGTTTCGATCAATCAAGCCTTCCCTATACGCGCGCCGCCTCAGTCTTCAGGGCGGGGCGCGTCACTCACTGATCCGACAAACTCCCGGGGGCGGAGCGCTCGCGCAAGGTCTCCCTTTACTATTCACATGGTAAGGATAGCACAGGTTGCCCGGGGGCGCCAGATCTTTTTTCTCTGTTCGGGCAGGCTCATTTTGTTAACAGAATCGCGCCAATCAAGGCCTCATGACAATCCCTTGGATTGGGGGGCTCCTCGGTTTTTTTCACCGACTCGGCAATGGCTGTAAACTCCTCCCACGACATGCGCTTCACGCGGGCCAACAGCATCTCTTCTTTCTTCATCAACAAATCGCGGGTGATCCGAATCGTGTCTTCCCGTATCCGGGGATCTTTGACCCGCCCCTCATCCTGCCGCCGGAAGGCATCCTGGTTGGCGAAATATTCAGCCAGCAGTTTCGGGGACGCCTCCCACATGCCAACGGCGTCACTGTGAACCTGTACCACCTGGCGTGAAGGAAGAGAGGCCATCGTCCGTCGTTTGTCCAACTCGCCATAGCCCAAGGCCAGTATGCAGAAAAACAAAACCGCCAACAGGCTGAGCTCGCGCGTCCGATGCCGCCGTCGTACCCGCTGGCGAGCCAACGCGTCGTCCAGACGGCGGTCGCCCCGTCGACGATCGGCGAACCGCCGACGCTCGGCCACCCCACCAACATGCGTCTGAGGCGCCAAAAGTTCTGTGGCCAAGTCTGTGCCGATATGTGTTTTCATAACCGTCAACTCCTTTCCGATGCCACCCTCGTCCGTTCGATCGGCGAAAGGCTATCGGTTCCCCTTATTTTTTACTGATTAAACCAACGCGTCATCGCCTGATCGAGATCGCTTTGCGGCACATCGTCGGGCTTCAGTGTCACTGTGCCGATTCGAATGGAGCCCCGCTCATCGTTCGCCCACGGCCACCACAGGCCGACCAGCAAGACATCCTGATCGAATTCCGTGACATACATGTGCTGGCCCTTGCTCAATCCGCCCAACAAATGGGCCAGCCGTCGCACCCGTTCGGGGGCCTTTTTTAGGGTCTGATGATTATAGAAGGAATCAAAAAGTTTTTCCATCATTTCCAAAGCTTGCGCGCTGCCGTTTTGATCCACTTCCGAGAGGAAGGTATCGAACCGTTCATCCCAGACCCATCGAAACAGGGTACCGCCGCCTTTCACGAGGGCGCCGCACTTCTCTTCCATTCGTTGCATCAATGCCGCTTCCATGGTCTCGTATCCTTTATGTGAAATGGCTTCGTCATTCCGCTGCGGGCACAACCCGCAGATTGGTCGGAGCCGCGGGCGGCGTCATGTCCACCGGCGTCGCCGCGACGGAAGCCGAATCCGCCGACGTGTTCCCCAACGTGTCCACGGCCCGGAGGACATAGTAGTAGGTCTGCCCGTTTTCCAGTCCCGTATCGGTGAAGGTTGTCTCCGCCAGTCCGGCCGGACTGACGCTCGTGAAAGGCCCACCAGCGGCGCTGCCGCGGGAAACCTCATACTGATCAAAATCCGCTTCCATGGCGGCCTCCCAACTCAATGTCACCTGATTTTCTCCGGCGGTCGCCTGAATGGCCCCGGGTACCGCCGGAGCGGTGTTGTCGATGGTCAATTGCGCCGTCACGGTGGTGGTCGACGCATTCCCCTCCCGATCGCGACCATAAACGATGATGGGGGCGTCGCCGTCGGGATCGGCCGCATCGACAGGATACACAAAGGTGTACAGCAAATCCTGTAAATCCGTTTGGGACGTCGGTGAATCATGAATCAAGACCGTCAATTCCGACAGGGCCTCCGAAGCGGTCAATCGGACCGTCACCTCCATGCCGCCTTTGGCCCGGCGGGGCTCGGCGGCCACGCCCAGGAACAGGGGCGGGGTGTTGTCGATGGTGACAGAGACCTGCGGCGCGTCGGGTGGGGGCGACGTGTTACCCGCCCGATCCGAAGCGACAGCATAGAAACCATACGTTCCGGCGCCGCCAGTGGCCTGAGCGTCAAAGGAAGTGTTGACCGTATCACTTTCAAAGCGCCCCAGCGACGTGTAGGCGCCCCCGTTGCGATTCCAGAACACCTCGATGGCCGCCACACCGGAGGCATATCCGTTTGACTCCGGATCCTGTCCCGTCGCGGCGACCGTCACGACGGTTTGTGACGTGGAACCCGTCGGCGCGGTCATTGCGGCGCCGGGCGCTGTTCGATCCACTTGAAAGACGCCGGTCACGGAGGCCGTTCCCTCCACGCCGCCGGCGCTGGTTCCAGTGATCACGATGTCTGCCGGACCTTCGGCCTCGCTCGCCGAGACCGTGTACTGATAGGTGTACGCCGTGTCGGATTGGGATTGAAAGGAGGCCGCCTGTCCATTGACCGTCACGGTCGGGTTGGCGGCCAGGCTTTCGGATGCCGTAAACGTGAGGGTGACCGCGGTTCCCTCCCGCGCCAGAGCGGGCGCCGCTTGCGCGTCGTCGAAAGACGGAGGCGTCTCCTCCGCCGTTGTATGCGCCACCTCGGTAGAATAGGGCGACTCATTGCCCGTCGCATCCACGGCGGTTACCACATAATAATAGGTGGTCCCCAGGACCAGCCCCGTATCCTCATAGTCGGAAATTGTGACTGGCGCCGTGTTGATTTTCTGATAGGGGCCACCGGAAGTGGCTGAGCGATAAATGTTGTAGTGATTGAAATCGGCTTCAGCGTTATCATCCCAATCCAGCGACACGACGGAATCCTGTCCATAGAGGGTCAATGGCATGGCCCAGAGAAGAAGACTGATACCGATATAGATTCCAAACCCGCCGCGTCCGGATGGATGATGCATGTTCATAGTTCCGTTCTCCCCCGCGAATCGAAGCTTTTGCCATCAGAATCCCTCACAGACGCATCGGATTCGGCGGGATTCCCCATCCGGTATCCGACTCAATCGTCCCGGCGTCAACCACACAAAAGCTGAGGCAATCGCTCTTTTATCGCGCAAGGCGCCGCCAAATATTGGCGCTCCGATGTGGCGGTTTCTGTGACAGCCCGCAGGCGAAGCGACGGCTAAGTCCAATCTTCTGAGCGTTTTGAGCCTGAAAACAGACGCGTCGCTTTTCCAATGGACGATCACATCGCCCTCTCCAGCCCCTTGCTGGGTATCTTGTTTGCAAGTTCCGTACCCCTTCAACCGAACGATCAATCCGAGGCATCGTGTAAGGTCCGGGGAATGAAGGCGACAGTATAGAGACAACCCCATTCAAAAGGATTGCGCCAATGTCTTTTACTCTTGAGATCGGCTCTCCGGCCCCGGATTTCAATCTCCCGGGCACGGACGGTAAAAAGTATCGTATCGACAGTTTCAAGGATGCCGAATATCTGGTTGTTTTCTTTACCTGCAATCACTGTCCCTATGTCATCGGCTCGGATGAAGTGACCCGGGCGACGGCTGAAAAATATATCCCACAGGGAGTCGCCTTTATTGGCATCAACTCCAATAGCGTAAACACATATGCAGAGGACAGTTTCGAGCACATGGTTGAACGCATGGCGGAACATCGTTTCCCGTGGGTCTATGTCCACGATGAAACGCAGGATGTCGCCCGCGCGTATGGCGCCCTGCGGACGCCCCATTTCTTCATTTTCAATCGCCAGCGGCGTCTGGTCTATACGGGTCGGGGGCTGGATAATCCACGCAACACCGATCTGGCCACGGTGAACGATCTGGACCGCACACTGGGTGAGCTCGTTTCCGGCGAACCGGTTTCGATTCCTGCGACGAACCCCATCGGCTGTAATGTGAAATGGGACGGGCAGGACGCCCACTGGATGCCCGCCGACGCCTGTGATCTGGTCTGAGGGTCCCGAATCACACGATATGGTACGAAGAAACGACGAACAATTCGTGGAAATTCGAGAGATTCATGGATAATTGGACTTTTTGCCCATATCAGGTATTGCTGTTGCTTCTTGCTATGTAGTCTTTTACAACTTCAGTTGATTCATTCAGGCCAAGTCCAGTTTCCTCGCGATAGGCCTTAACCGCCTCAACTAGAGTTGAATCCGGATCTTCGCAAATTGCTCTCACTGTCGCCGATGGTTTCGGAAGCGCCTCAACCGCAACTTTCTTAACAGGATACAGCAGAGCCAAGGCGCCGAGAAAACCGAATCCCACTCCAGAAAACAGTCCGCTCCAGAATTCCGGGATATTTTGAACGAACAGTCCAAAGCCTACTGAAAGCAACGCAGCGACAATGTAAATGGCAAGAAAGCCAGGTAGATCCCGTAAAGAAAAATCACTTGGTTTGAACGACCGATGTTTAGCCATGAGCCTATCCTCCTATCAGTATTGTATGGCCAATTTAGTGGCTATATAAAGCTGAGTCAACTTTATTTTCGGTTAAAAAAAGAATCCGGACACCATTCGGCGCCCGGATTCTTTCTTCCCATTTTTAACATTGTTACTGCTCTTTAGCAATCCGCTCATATTCAACGGGATGCTCGTCCAGCATTTCTTCTTTGGTCATCTCCCCATGGAGCCAGAGGAGGGAGCCGGGGAATTTGTGGGGATTGTAATGGACATTGTAAAAATGCCAGATCACAATCGCCAGGGTGGCGAGGATGGCTTCATCCGCGTGAATCAGCGCGGCCAGATCATAAGGAAACCAGGACAGATTCGCGGCCGCCCATTTGTCGAACCACAAGACCAGACCGGTCCCACACATGATGACACATCCCCAGTAAACCGCCCAGTAGTCGAACTTTTCAAAGTAGGCATACCGGTCGAAGCGCGGACGGTCTTTGCGCAGAAAGAGGAAGTACATGGACATGTGCGTCACGTCAACGACGTCCTTCCAGGTGGGCAACCAGTACAGGAATTCCCGCCGCCCGGCCCGCGTATAAGCCAGCCACAACATGTGGTATATGCCGATGCCGGTCAGTCCCGCTCCGGCCCAGCGATGGATGCCGCGAATCGCGGCGAGGTCCATCAGGGTGTTTGACTCCGCGCCCCACCACATCAGTTCCGGGTGACGGAAGCAGAACATGGGGATGCCGGTGAGGATCAGCGTCATGGTGCTGATAGCCAGTATAATGTGCTGAAGTCTTAAATTCAGGCTGAACCGCTGAACCTTTTCCGGGCCCGGGATCGCCGAAAGATCAATCGAACTGCTCATATCTTCATATCCTTTCCGACCATAAGGTCTTTGCCGGTCTGCGGCTCAGTTTTCGCGCGGTTTGCAAACCGTGCGGCGCAAAGCGTCGGCGATGATATGAAGAATCAACAGCGACATGGTGATGATGATCAGCCACTTGAAGAAGTTGGAGATCGTCTGATAGGGTTTGTAGTCATCCTTGTGGAAATCCTTCATGGTCAGGGTGGGGGCCATGGCCGCTTGGAGCGGGCCGTTCGGCGTCAGTTCGGCATAATAGAACGGCGCATCCTTGGCATGGCAATCTTCGCAGCGCAAAGCGCCCATGGACTGACCGACGCCGCGCACATTGTGCGCCAGCGGCCAGGAGACCGGCTCGGCGGCCGTATGCGGTTTACCGGCCAGTTTGCCCTCGGCGTCCACCGTCCAGAGCAGACCATTGGCCACATAGGCCGGCGTCGCGGTCGTCTCGGCCGATTCATCCGCGAGCGCGCTGGGCAGGGTTTCCAGCATCTTGACCACCTGCGCCTCGGTGACGGGCTGCGGGCTATCGGCTGTGGCGAGGGCGTTTTCAACTGCGTAGTCCGAAGCGAATTCCACGAGCGAGGCGCCGCCGTCGACGAGCCAGATGAACGAGGGTTTTTCAACCGCTTCCTCCAGGGCATCGCCGAAATAAACGCACTGATAACCCCAGTAGGCCGGTGACGTGGGATAGTCTTCCTCGCCGGTGAAGACGTTCAGGAAGATGCTGGTGCCGCTGGTCAGGGCCGGTTCGCCCGGCGCCCCGTCAATGTTGCGCAGGCCGTTGAGCATGTTGACGATGTAGTTATAGCCGGGTGAGCTCATGGCTTCCATGGAATCCATGTCGATGCTCGGAACCAGTGGCTCAATGTGTGTGCCAAAGTCCCGCCCCCAGGCCCAGCCTTCCACGGGCATGGTGCTGGTGTTATCCTCCGCGTCCAGTCGTCCGTCCACATCGACGCGATAGATCTTGTCGGCCGTCACGATGACCGGTTCCGGCATTTCATAGTCCCCCAACTGTTCGGAGGCCTGGGCATTTTCACCTTTTTTGAGCCATTCGATGGCCTGCCCCACCTGTTTTTCCACGTCCAGGATGCCTTCGCCCACGGTCGTTACCGTTTCCGGCAGGACCGGCGTGACCGTATCCGAGGTGACGGAAGCCCAATAGGCCGGCCACATCATGCGGTGTGGCCCGATTTTGCCGTCGTCGCCCCGAATGAAAACCGGCTCAATGATTTGCGGGGTTTCCAGAGCCCAAATGGCCCGACCGGCGATGCCCAGCCGGTTGGCGATGGCCGTGCGCACCGTGGCCAGATCCTTGTTCGCCGCATGGCCTGAGTGACAGGCCGTGCAGGTCAGGGAGTCGAGGTGAATGATGGGCACGGTTTCATGTTTGGGGACCGGAGCGCCCAGGCGCCCACCGCGGCCGGACATATCCGTCACATCGCCGGAACCCAGGTGACACCCCTTGCAGGAGAACTCCGCAATCGAGGGATCGTCACGGTCCACATGTTCCGTTTCATAACCGCGCGTGATCTTGTGATCCAGGCCGTTGCGGTGACAGTTCACACAGTTCATGCCGGAGACCGTGTGGATGTCGGGGTCCACTTCCTCGCGTTCTTTACCCACAATCAGCGTGGAATGGCACTGCAAGCAGCGGTCATCGGTGGGGCTACCCTCAATGTCAAAGAAGGCGAAACTCTTGGAACTGAAGTTCGTCATGTCATATTTGACCTGAGGGGGAACGGCATAGATCGAATCATCGGGGTTGAAGGGGGTCAGGAAATTCCACCAGTCCGGCAGGCGCGAGGCCATGCCACGCACTTCCCCAATGCCCGAAGCGGCCGTGGCGGCCCATCGGAAGTTTTCACGTTTGATCTGTTTCGCCCATTCGGACAGGTCCTGACGGTCGCCGCCGTTATGGCACGCCAGACAATTGGCTTCCAGAGGTCCGGCCACCGGCCAGCGCCCGGCATAGGCATTTTCCGGCTCGCCCATGTCGCCACCGGGGAGATGGCTTGCGAAATTCAGAACAAAATCCCACCGACTCAAGCCGATTTTATCGGGATTAAAGGTATTGGGGAGGTTGCGGTACGACAGGGGCAACTGGATGCCCAGATGTTCGTCCACATACACCCACGGCTGACCGGGACGCCCGAAGTCCTCGGGATCCGCGACACTGTTGAAGTGCGTGCCGTGTGAGATTTTTTCATAACTGTGACAAACGCCACAGGTTTGCTGATACGAGAAGGGGTTGGGATATTCGATGTGTGGGACAATCCGGTTGCCATCGGCGTCCGTTATCGGAATATGGTGGATCGGCGTCACCTGGCTTCCATCCCAGGGGTGACCGATTTCAGTCTCCGACGCGCCGGCGACTCCTTGCCCCATCGTCAGGCAAAGCGCGGCGATGATTACCAAAGATAACTGTTTCAAGCGACTGCTCCTTCGCGTCAAAATCCGTTTGTTCGACCGACTGAGGGGGGCCATGCGCCCCCCTTCAGACCTTCCTTTTACACATGGAATTCATGGGGATCGAAGTCCAGCGTCTTGCGGGCAGCCACCGCTTCATTAACCTTCAGCACGGCCACAGCTGTCTCGTAACCAATCCAGGCCGGGCAATTCAAGGAGCCGCCCTTGCCGTCGATGTCGTTCATCTTGTAGTCTTCACCCTTGCGCACGGCGTTGAAGAAGTTCTCCAGGTGCGGCTGGTGCGCCGGTTTCGTCATGCCGACGGGGATGGGCCACTGACCCGTGGGCAGTGTGTCGCGCACGTCCACCTGGACGTTCTTGGTCTTATTGATCTGGATGGGCGTGACGGAGCGTTTCAGCAGCCCCTGGGTGGCGTATTTGAGCCATTTGCCTTCTTCGACACGCGCTTCGCGTTCGGCGCCGTTGCCGCGGGTGGGCACTTCGGCGATGTTCAACGTGCCTTCTTCGCCCATGAATTTCTCATAGAAGCCGCCATTCGAACTGGTCGTCAGGACCTGATACATGGCGCGGCTCGTGCCCAGGTTCGGCACGTCGTATTCGAAGATGCACAACACGTTGTCATACCAGTCGTGGCAGGAGGGATCATAGTAGTCCAAGCCACCGCTGGCGCACACGGATTTGGGGTTGATGCCAAACACCCAGGTGAAGATGTCAATCTGGTGGGAGCCGAGGTCAACGATCGGGCCGCCCCCGAATTTTTTGTACCAGCGCCAGTTCAGGAGCTGGTGCATGTTTTCATAGCCATATTTGCTCAGCGTCGCCGCATCCAGGGCCAGCGAATCGGCCACGGAAATATCCGGCTGCACGGCGCGGTTCCACTGGCCATAGGCGTGTGTGATCCGGCCGAAAATACCGGCGTCATGAACCAGCGTGTCGATGGCGTGCAGATACCGCGGATTCGAGCGGCGCTGATGGCCAATCTGGAGCAGTTTATTGGTCCGACGCGCTGTTTCCACCATGGTTTGGGCTTCTTTCAGGCTGTTGGACATTTCTTTTTCGCAATACACCGGCAAACCGGCTTCCATGCAGGCGTTGGCGTGTTCGGCGTGCACCCAGTCCGGCGTGGCCACGACCACGGCGTCCAGCTTCGAGCCTTCCTGCGCCAGCAGATCCCGATAGTCTTCGTAGGTGTTCAAATCGTGGCCGAAGGCGCGCAGATTCCCGGCCGAAGCGTTCAGGTTATACGGCCAGATGTCACACAGGGCGCGGACATGAATGCCGGGGATGCGGACGATGGAGTCCCGCAGCACCTGGCCTTCTTTCCCCACGCCGATGATGGCGATGTTCAGATCATCTTCGGACGTCTTGAATTTGAATCCGTCTTCGGCGGTCAGGGCGCTTTTCGCCAAAGCCATCCCGGCGCCCGCCACGGCCGCTGTCTTCAGAAACTGCCGCCGTCCCAACTTGGTTCCCATGCTGTTCGTCATGATAAAAACCTGCTTCCTGTAAATGTATCTCGTTGCGACGGAACGCGACCCTCACTGTCGCCCTCCCGTCTCTATTCAACACGGCTTACTGCGATCATTTTTAGGGGGCCGACCCGAAAAATCAACCCCTTTTTGCGCTCTTCGACATATCAAAAAACGATCGACTCTCACACGATCGCGCGCGATACCCCTCCCCGGTACCCCATTCTCCCTCCTTTCCCTGTAAAATCCCCATGGCGCCCCCTTCCGGCTCCAATCCGTCCTTGTCACCCCCGGGGCCTTTCAGTATATGGTGTCGTCATATCGCCAAATCATTGATCCTCTTTTCACAAAATCCGCATTCGAAGGAGACAGGCTGTATGATGAACGTCCGCCGTGTCTCGGCTATACTCGGTTGTATTGCTTTGACGGGAACCCTTTTCGCCCGCCCCCAGGCGCCCCCCACCCCGCCGGAAATGCTCCATGACTGGGAGAACCAGAACGTCTTCGCCATCAACAAACTGGAACCCCGCGCTTCGTTCACCCCATACGCTTCGGCCGAACAAGCCGCTCAGAGCGATCCGGCCGCCTCAGGGCGTGTGTTGTCGCTCAACGGCGCCTGGAAATTCCATTGGGTGGAACGGCCCGACGCGCGACCCGTGGATTTCTGGAAGACCGACTTCGACGATCAGACCTGGGCGAACCTGCCGGTTCCCTCTCACTGGCAACTGCACGGCTACGGGCGCCCCATCTACGTCAACACCATCTACCCCTTCCCCGCCGATCCGCCTCGGATTCCCCATGATTATAATCCCGTCGGATCCTATCGAAAACAATTTACCTTACCCCAAAGCTGGGAAGGGCGCCAGATCTATATTCACTTCGCCGGCGTCAAAAGCGCCTTTTATCTGTGGGTCAACGGCCAGAAAATCGGCTACAGCCAGGGCAGCATGACCCCGGCCGAGTTTGACATCACCGACCATGTCCAAAAGGGAAACAACGTGGTGGCGGTCGAGGTCTATCGTTGGTCCGACGGCTCGTATCTTGAATGTCAGGACATGTGGCGTCTGAGCGGCATTTATCGTGAGGTCAAACTGATCGCCGCGCCCCAGATGCGGCTCTTCGATTTTGAAGTCAAAACCGATCTGGACGAGATGTACGAGAACGCCAACCTGACGGTTCGAACAATCACTCGCAATCATGCGGCCCAAGCGGGGCGCGGCGTTATGCAGGCCACGTTGCAGGATCCCACGGGAAACATTGTCTGGACCGATACCCGCGCCCTGGCGCCGGGGCCGGATCAGGATTTTATCTCCGAATTCACCACCCGGATTGACCATCCGCTCAAGTGGACGGCCGAAACGCCCCACCTGTATCAATTGACGCTGACCACGAGCGATTCCGCAAAGGCCTTGCTCGAAGTCATCCCCTGGCGCATTGGCTTTCGCGCCGTTGAAATCCGGGGAGGGCAATTACTCGTCAACGGACAGGCGATCGACATCAAAGGCGTGAATCGGCATGAACACGACCCGGACCACGGTCGCGCGACGCCCGTGGCGCGCATGATCGAAGATATTCGCCTGATGAAACAGAACAATATCAACGCCGTGCGCACGGCCCACTACCCCAATCAGCCGGTCTGGTATGAGTTATGCGACCAATACGGTCTGTATGTGGTGGACGAGGCGAACATCGAATCGCATGGCATGGGCTATGGTGAAAAATCCCTGGCGAAAGATCCGACCTGGCGGGCCGCTCACCTGGAGCGGACGCGCCGCATGGTCGAACGCGACAAGAACCACGCCTGTGTCATTATCTGGTCGCTGGGCAACGAAGGCGGCGATGGGGTGAACTTCCAGTCCACCAGCGCCTGGATTCGCCGACGCGATCTATCGCGACCGGTTCAATATGAACGGGCCGACAAAGCCCCCCACACCGATATTATCTGTCCTCAGTATTCCAGCTTCGATGAACTCATCACCTACGCCAGCCATGACCAGCTCCGACCCCTGATCATGTCCGAATACGCCCACGCCATGGGCAATTCCGTCGGCAATCTCCAGGACTATTGGGACATCATCGAACGGTTCAAACACCTCCAGGGCGGATTTATCTGGGACTGGGTGGATCAGGGGTTGCGGAAAACGACGGAAACGGGCGTGGAATTCTGGGCCTATGGCGGCGACTTCGGCGACACCCTGGGCGCGGAAGAACGCCACCGCAATTTCTGTTGCAACGGACTGGTCCAACCGGACCGCCGCCCCAATCCCTCTCTCTATGAAGTCCGAAAGGTCTATCAGCCCATTAAGGTCACCGCCCTGGATCTGCGCCAGGGACGTGTATCCATTCACAATAAATTTGACTTTCTCGACATGAGCTCGATACGGGGGCGATGGGAACTGACACAGGACGGCCGGGTTGTGCAGGACGGGCTCCTGCCTCCTCTGACGCTGGCGCCGGATCAAAGGCAAACGCTCAAGATCCCCTTCCATCGTCCCGAGATTCAGCCCCATACGCAATACCGCCTGCGGCTGAATTTTTCGCTGGCCCACGACACGATCTGGGCGGCGGAAGGCCATGTCATCGCCTGGGATCAGTTTACGCTACCCTTCCATAAGCCCCGTCCCGGATTCGCGCCCATCGACACGATGCCCCGGCTGAGCCTTTCGGAAACGAACCAGCGCCTCACGATCGGCAGTGACGCGTTCACGCTCACCATCAATCGACAGACCGGCGCCATTGACTCTTGGGTGGTCAATAACCGGCCACAGATCGTCTCGCCGCTGGTTCCCAACTTCTGGCGCGCGCCGATCGACAACGATCGGCTGGGCAACAACCGCGACAACCGTCTGGCCCCCTGGAAGCAGGCGGGGGCCGAATGCCGGGCCGTCGAGGTACGGGTCAAACGCCGGGCTGCGCAGGTCATTCGCGTGAATGTCCGTTGTCAACTGGCGCCGGTGGGCAACGCGGAATACCGCATTATTTACATGATCTATGGTTCGGGCGACATTCTGGTGGAAACGCGCTTCACGCCGCCGCCCGGCGAAGAACTGCCGCCCATGCCCCGTTTCGGCATGACGCTGGCCGTGCCCGAAGAATACGCCACCATGACCTGGCATGGACGGGGGCCGCACGAAACCTATTGGGACCGGAAAACCGGCGCCGCCCTGGGACGGTATGCCGGCCCCGTGGCCGATCAGATCCACCCGTATATCCGCCCCCAGGAAAACGGAAACAAGACGGATGTCCAATGGGTCGCCCTGACCAACCCGGACGGATACGGCCTGATGGTCGAAGGCCTCCGTCCCCTGAGCGTCAGCGCCTGGCCCTATACCCTGGAAGCGCTCGAAAACGCCTCGCACAATCACGAACTGGCCCCCTCGGGCGCCATCACGCTGAACATCGACATGAAGCAGACGGGCGTGGGCGGCGACAACAGCTGGGGCGCCCAGACACGGCCGGAATATACCATCCAGCCCACGGCCCAGGGCTACAGCTTTCGTCTGATCCCCTGGTCGCCCGAGCTGGGCGACATGCAGGCCCATGTCCGTCATACCTTCCCCCAGCCCCTCAGCGCATCCGAGATCACAATGGAGCGCGACCGGCTGGGATATGTGCGCCTGGAATGTCTGACGCCCGGTGTGCTCATCCGTTATACCACCGACGGCTCAGAAACCGACGATCAATCCGAAATCTATCGCGGCCCCTTCCTGTTCCAGCAAAGCGGAACCATCCGCGCCCGCGCCTATGCCCGCCGGGGCTACATCTACAGCGCGGAAGCGCGCGAGTCCTTCCCGGCCGTGAACATCAAACAGACCTGGACCGTCGTCAAGGTGGACAGCGCCCGGACCGACGGCGGCCAGGCGGCCAACGCCATCGACTCCAATCCTGAAACGGTCTGGCAAACCCAGCCAGCCGCCGAGGTCAAATATCCCCATGAAATCCAGATCGATATGGGCGAGGCCGTGGACCTGTCCGGCTTCCTGTATCTTCCGCGGCAGGACAGCGAAGAAGGCCGCATTGCGCAATATGAACTCTATCTGCGGCTGGACGGTCAGGACTGGGGACGGCCCGCCGTTCGGGGAGAATTCAAAAACAACAACACCCTGCAAGCCGTCACTTTCCGCCAGAACATCCGGGCGCGCTATATGCGCCTCGTGGCGTTGAGCGAAGTCAATAAAGGCATCACCGCCGCCATCGCGGAAATCAATATCATCCCCACCAACCCCGAACGACTGGCGCGGTGAAACCGGACAGTCGCTTGGTATCGGACACACGGCGCCGGCGCGGGGGGGCCGGGGGATTCCATGGGGGGCGAAAACCAGAGCGCTCCAAAAACCCATCCCCAATCTGTGGACTATTCGGAAAATCCGAACAGTTCAAACCAGCCCCAATTTAATCCCACTTTGTAATCCCACTTTAATCCCCGTTCTTCCCCATTCAGCCTTTTTCAGCCAAAAAACCGCCCCATACCGCCCCAAACCGAACCGACCGGATTAAACAAAAAAAGCCCGGGAAAACCGGGCTTTTGCAGGGCATTATCATCATTTCAAGTGGAGCGCCTGACGGGAATCGAACCCGTATCCTCGGCTTGGAAGGCCGATGCACTAAACCGTTGTGCTACAGGCGCCCATGGTCTTGAGCGACAGGACGGCGAGTTTAGACGATTCGAGGGGTGGGTTGTCAAATGTTGTTTGCGCCCCGGCAACAATTCGATTCAAAAAGGCGAAGCGCCACCTTCGCCATGGGAACGGCGAAAGTGGCGCCAGTGTGTGGAACGTTTCCAAACCATCAGTGCTGAATCAACTGGGCCAGAATCCGCGCCCGGGTGGAAAGGGGCTGCGGCTCCAGGCCATCTTTTAACTTCACGTTGTAATAGACATTGGGCGTGCCGCCGGAATCAAAATCCCCTTTACAAATGACAGAACCGAAGAGAACCGGGTTGCCCTGATATGTGAAGTCCTTGGCGCAATATACAATACCGTCATGGAAAACATTGAGGCTGTGTTCAACGCCATCTGGATCTTTGACCGTTTGTAGGGGAGGCTTTCCAGCGCCGCCGGCTTCAAAGGAACCGGCCACATAGAGCAGGCCTTGCGAGGAATTGGAAATGGCGCCCGTCATTTTCAGGTTACAGTAATTGGATTCATCCGCCGCC
>JADFCT010000251.1 GCA_017161665.1 Candidatus Sumerlaeota bacterium | reverse complement strand
CGCCTGAAAGGCGCTTGCGCCGGTTGCCCCGGGGCGCAGATGACGCTCAAAATGGGTGTCGAACGCCGTCTCAAGGCCGTCTGCCCTGAAATTGAATCTGTCGAGGGTGTCTGATTCCGGATCCTGGAGAGGCGTTGACCGCATCAACGTCTCTCCGAGCGGATTGCAAGGACCTTGTGGCCCCAGCGGCGATCCTTCAACAACCGTTTTTTCTGAGTTGAAGGAAATGGAAAACCTGCGCCCAAGGATTGTCCAGAAAAGACGATTCCCTTTGCTGTCGCGTCGGCCTGACAACGCCTCATCACTCCCCCCCACAGGAACGCGCTTATGACCTCCGCCGCTGTCCTGGTCGCCGCCGGAAGCGGTCGCCGCATGGGAAGCCCCTCGGGCGCCCGCCCCAAACAGATGCTCCCCCTGGCCGGCAAGCCATTGATCGCCTATAGCATCGACGTCTTCAGCGCCATGGAAGAGATCCAGGCCCTGTGTATTGTGACCCAACCGGAATGGCGCAAGGAAATCGAAGCCCTCGATGCCATCCGGACCCTGCGCAAACCCCTGTACTGGGCCACCGGCGGCGACCGGCGCCAGGACTCGGCCCGGAATGGCCTGCGCGCCCTTCCGGCCGACACCAGCCTCGTGGCCATCCACGACGCCGCCCGTCCCTTTCCGCCCCCTCAGGCCATCGCCAAAGCCCTTCAATACGCCCGCAAACACGGCGGGGCCATCCTCGCCATGCCCGTGACCGATACGATCAAAAAAATGGGGAATGACGGCGTCATCGCTGACACCGTGGACCGATCCAGTCTATGGGCCGCCCAGACACCCCAGGTCTTCCAACGCGACCTGCTGATGCGCGCCTATGCATACGCCGATGAAAAGGGTATTGACGTTACCGACGACGCCTCGGCCTGCGAGGCCCTCGGCCACTCCATCGGCATCATCCCCGGCAGCCGGTTCAACCTCAAAGTCACCACCCCCGAAGACCTCATCCTCGCCGAAGCCATTGCTCAAACAAGCCAAGACGCCGCGGCGCCTCATAGGTTGAGTTGATGATCAAACAGTCTATGGACGTGCGCGGCATCAGATCGCTCCTCTCCATTCGTAGCGAACCGCAAGTGCGTGAAGCATTGCAAAGGTGTCCTTGTAGGTCACATTGAACTGGTTACACACATCTGGAAGCAAAATGCGGTTCCGTGATTGAGGGCGCGGCTGCTCGTTCGTGATCACCGTGAGACAATGAACCATCGCATACGCCACAAGCCAGCCGTCTGCTTCGGTGGCGAACTTGGCCTTGGCCGGATCGGAATACTGGGCGTTGCGTTGCATCCACAGCATCACTTGTCCGTAAGCATCGGTCACGGTTTCCTCTTCCGTATCCAGGAAGAACGCCGACGGCAATTGCTCCTTGACCCACTGCACGAGATCTTCGGTCTTGCGTCCGGCAAGCAGTTCACCTCTGACCCGGTCGATGCTGCAAACATTTCCCGCGCCGTTGTGATAAATCAAGCTGTCCCAGAATCCCGGGCAGATCGCGAAGGCGTAGTAACTGTTCTTTGCCGCGATGAACACGTCCGAGTCCAGTAAGTAAAGGCGATCTGTGCTCATGGCAGTGTGACTCCCAACCGGTTGGCGTATTCCTGAAATGAGCCCCCGTGCAGGCCTGTCAGGTCATACGCCTCCTTGAAACTGACACGACCTCCCTTCGCGGCGAGGATAACCTGAATGGCAAACCGCTCGCCCACGCGGGAATTCTGGTTGTTGTAGAAATCGCCGCCCCCTGAATCCGAACGCGGTTTTCGTTCTATTTTAATGTGATTCTCGTAGAATTTGAAAAACATCTCTCGGCTCACGAGGCTCAGGTCCATCGCGCGACGACCCGCCACGATCGGGCTGACCTTGAACCGCCGAGCGATAATCTCGAACGGTGATTCGTCATGCCGCGCCTTGCGCCAACAGGCCCGCATTTCCTCCGCTGGCACGAGAAACTCCGCAGCCGCCTGGTCGCACCACGACTCGATCTCCTGTGATGGCTGCGCAGTCAACCCCGTATTGGTCAACGCGCTTTGACCCAGCCAAATGTGCGCCAGTTCGTGAACCAGTGTGAACATTTGCGCCGATTTCGCGTCGGCTCCATTGACGAACACCAGTGGCGCATATTCATCGCTCAGTGTAAAACCTCGGAATTCCTCAACATCCAATTTGCGACGTGTGTTGTTCCCCACCACGCCATTGATGACTGCCGTCACCCCCAACTCTTCAATTGACCGCCGCAGTTTGCCGACCGCCTCGCGCCACGTGCAAACGGCCCCAGCCCAGCCATCAGCCAGTCCGACCATCCGCCGCATTTCCAATCCGACTCCCTGCGGGTCGTCCGAAACGCGGGCGCTGCCGACGAAATCCAAGGACTCCGCTTCACACTCAATCAATTCCTCGCGAAGCCATGCCTGCCGCCGCTGCATCGTATAGATCGTGTCCAACAAATTGGGGCTTGGACGACGGATTGCCTGGTTACGGATGGTTCGCAAATCGGGGATGGGAATTTCTTCCTGGGGAGGTTCCGGCAAGAAGAAATAGCCAATGGGAGTATACGTCGCATTCGCAAAAGCCTCCAGCTGTTTCATCGTCGGCTTCTTTTCGCCGCGTTCCCATTCCGGATAATTCTCGAAACGATGACACAAAACAATTGGATCCAGCCGCGCGCGCTCACAGGCCCAGGAAAAGAATTCAGGTTGAATATCCATATGTCGTGCCATAACTTCCCTCAATCTGATCGTATCCTAACCCATCACTTTGAGACTCTCTATCCCCTGGTTTTCCACCATCGTTATTGCGATGCGCGTGCCTCTCGTGTTTTGTTCGCTCAGATGAAAGCCTACCCATCCAGTCGCGGGCGATCTATTAATAATTGCTGAATCGGCCGGAAGGATTCGATCAGTTTTTGATAATCGGGATCGTCTGTGTTAGCAAAGACGGGTTGGCCGCATTGCTCGGTCCCACCGGCCGATCGGGCCAGCGGGGCCTTGAGGAAACGGTTGTGTTGCGGGTTGTCGATGCGCAGCCAGAAATCCCGCGGGATGCGGGCATGGCCGTTCGCATCCGCGCCATGGCAGCCCCCACACCGGCGATCGGCCACCTCCTGTATCAGGGCGTCGAAGCCCTCGGGGACCATGCGCCGACATCCATGACGGTCATAGTGATTGGAAAGGGACGTTCCATAGTAGGGCACATTCAGATCGATCCAGGCGAAGACCCGTCGCCGGGCCGTTGCGTCCATGGCCACACGGGGCCGCCCCTCGCCGTCGGGATGGCCGGTCATGATCAATTCCGTCAGGCGGCTGGCCGGCGATCCCCAGAAGCGGGGCCGAACCTCCAGGATGTTCTGCTCCTGTCCGTTATAGGTGGGAATCCATTTCGCAAGCGGCGCGGGTTCGTCCGGCGGTGGCGGGCTGCCGTCCATGGCCGCCCAGTTGGCAGACAGGCTCCCCCGGCGCGCCAGCATTTCGTAAGAAACATTGAAGAAATCGGTCCGGTCACCCGACAGGTCCACGCCGCCGGGCGCTGCGTCGGCGTGGTGACAGGACACGCAATACTGATCCCAGACGGGCTGGACAATCCGGGCGTAGCTGAATCCCGTCACGCCCCATTCCGGGGGCGTCAATTCCCGGGGCGCCCGCTCCAGGGCCAGACGTCGCCGGGTCATGGTTCCCGTCTCCAGGCGCGACTCATGACAGCCCACACAGCCCTGAACCTCGCCCGGCATGAGGTGCGTAAAACTTCGCATCCGCTGAATCGCCCGCCCTTCAGCATCCAGGACCATGAAATAGAGGGGGCGGTTGGCCGGAATGCGGAAATAGGCCGAGCCGTCCGGCTCCACCGGGACAGAGCCCCAGACCTGTTTGGGCGCATAGGTGGCCCCGCAGGAAACGACGGGAAATTGAAAGCCAAAGGCGCGATACTGAACCTGCGCCACCCGGCTCTTTTCGATTTCCTGGACCACGCGAATGGCGGCGATCTCGCCGCGTTCCACAGTACCTTCCAGCCCCCGATACACGTCCTGCACATACACCGTCGCGTATTCCACCGCCTCATGCCCCGGCTCCCACCACCGCTCGTCCACGAATCCCTCTCCCGCGCTTTTGAGGGTCGAGGGAATGACCGGCGGTCGGGGGCGCGGGCGAATGGGCTGGGCGGCGAACCATTGCATCCCATCGTCCGGCGCCGGCAACGCCAGCGACTGGCAGGCCCCGTCAAAAGTCCGCGCCAGAAGCGGCCCCTGAATCGAAACCAGAAGCCGCTCGCCATCCAGTGGCAACGGGTTGCTGTATTGCTTCGTACCGCCCGTGTTCCCATTGCCTTGATCCACGGGAGGTACGGCCACATCGGGCGTGATGTTTTCGATGGCCGCCTGGGCATTCACGCCTTTCGTCCGATCAATCACGCCCAGAGCGCCCCGGGTGGGGCCGTTATGGCCCGTCATCACGCACACGATTTTGTGGGTCCCCGGAATGGGGCGCGGCTCCATGAACGTCCCCGGCGAGATCACGCCATTGCCGAAATACATGGACAGCCCCGTCCCGTCGGGATTGATGGTCCACAGGCTCTGGATCGGAATGGCGGGTTTATCGACATACTCCCACCGGCTGTAGATGATCCGACCGTCGGCCAGGACATAGGGCGTGAAGTCATTGAGATAATTGGCCGACAGCAGCCGGACGCGCGAGCCATCCGCCTCCATGCGGTGGGTCACGCCCACGGGGGCGTCCCAGCAATAGGCATAGGCCGGCTTGCGGGCTGACAGAAAAGCGATGCCACCGTCCGGGAGCCAACAGGCGTTGTAACTGTGCCAGGCTCCATCGGTCAGACGGCGCAAGTCCGTTCCGTCGATCGCCACCGACCAGACCTGATAGACATCCGACTCCCGCTCCCGCCGGCTGAACAGAACCCGCTCGCCGTCATAGGACAGATCACAATCCAGGATCTGTCCCTCCGGGGAATCGGCCAGGAGGAATGGGAGCGCCTCGGGATCCTTGAGCGACATCACATACAAGCCGCCTCCCGCCTTGAAGCCTTCATAGTGATAGGTGTACACGTGGGAGGCGACAATCTCATGGCGCTTGATGACCAGAATCCGGTCCACATCGAAGAGCAGGACCTCGCGCTGCAAGCGCGCCAGTTCCTCGTCGATGGTCCCATCGGCGTCGTCCTGCGCCTCCCGTCGCGCGGCCAGTTTATCCAGTCGTCGCCGATGGTCCATCGCCTCGGTATAGGGCCGGGGACTTTCGGCATGACTGCGCTCCAGCCGATCGATCAACTCCCGCAACGCCGCGATCTCAACCCGGTCCACCCAGGGCATCCGGTCCAGAATCCCACGTTGCCCGGTCTTCACCATCTTTTTCAATTCCCCGTCCGAAACGGCCCGGTCCAGGATGACCACCTCCGAAGCGCCCGGATTGGGGCCGCCATGGGACGCCGTCAAACGAATCGTCAGCC
>JADFCT010000250.1 GCA_017161665.1 Candidatus Sumerlaeota bacterium | reverse complement strand
CGGCCTGGTCGATTCGCTGGATTCCACCCAAACGGAGCTGGAGGAAAAGCGCCTGGCCCTGGCGGCCTTGAATGATCGGTTGGCCGATTTCGATCTGAGTTTGAAGCATTCGACGGGCGCCTATCAGGAATTGCAGGAGCGCTATGACATCAAGAAAAAACAACTGGACCTCGTCAATCTTCAGATGGATGAGACACGATCGCAAATTGCTTCACTGACCCGACAACTCACAGCGACCTCCGCCTCCCTGTCTCTCGCCAACACGCGACTGACCGCTCGGGACGATCAAACCCGGGAATCGGCACAGGCCCTGACAGGGGCTCTGGAAAAGTTGCAGGCCACGTCCAACACCCTGATGGCCGCCCAGGAAGAACTGGTCTGGACCCGAATGTCTCTGAATGAAACACAGGAGCAATTGACGTTGGCGCGGGCGGAATTGACCGTGGCCGAAGAAGCCCTGGTGTCGGAACGGGAAAAAGCCGAGTCGCTGGCCGATGAAGTGACCGTGAAAGCCAGTGATATTCGCGAACTCACAAACACCGTCACCGACTATATGGAGCGCATCCAGCGCCTGAGCGATCAGCTGAGCGCCGTCCGTGAAAACGCCGAGGCCAAGGATGCCTCCCTCAATGACCTGAACGCGAGCATCGAAGAGTTTTCCCGGCGCGTCAGCGAATTGCAGGCGGAACTGGATTCATCCAAATTGGCATTGAAAGATAAAGACCTGGAAGTTGGAAAACTCCTGGACTTGTTGGAAGACCGGGATCGCAAAATCGCCGAATTGAGGAATTTTTCGAAATACAAAAGCGAGTTTCTGGCGCGGCTGGCCGATGTGTTCGCCGGCGTGGAGAATATCAAGGTCATTGGCGATCGCTTTGTCTTTCAGGGGGAAGTCCTCTTCGCCTCCGGCAGCGCGGAATTGACAGAAGAAGGCAAAGTGGAACTCAACAAATTCGCGGATATTTATAAATCGCTGGAGGATCAAATCCCCCAATCGATCAACCTGAACATTCAGATTCAGGGACACACCGATATTGATCCCATCAGTTCCGGTCGATTCAAAGACAATTGGGAATTGTCAGCGGCGCGCTCATTGCGTGTGTTGCGTTATCTCAGCCTGCGCGGCATTCCGGAGCGACGCTTGTCCTCGGCCGGCTTCTCACAATATCACCCCGTCGTCGCCGATGATTCCCCCAACGCCAAGGCCCAGAACCGACGCATCGAAATCCTGATTACCCGCCGATGACGACGGGGCTATGCCCTTTCAATTTTTGACGCCAGCGCACGCAGCAAGACGCCCACCACGATGATGTAGGGGCCCTCCATGACGACCCACCAGGTCGGCATGGAGGACGCCGCGTCAATTCCGAGCATTCCTATTCCAAAAAGAATGGTCAGATAGGCCAGATAAATCAATAATCCCCGGTATCGGCGGATATCGAGCGAAAGATAGATCAGGAAGGCGCCGTGCATGGCATACAGGGCCGACAGCGACCGGGCCATGTATTCAACAATGGCGCCCCCGGGCAATGGACCCAATCCCATTTTCTGATGGATGGCATCCATCCATGCGACGGGAATCACGATAAAGGGGATCGCCATCAGGGTGATCCCCCCACCCAGACGCAACAGAATAATCAACGTTTTCTCCCATCGATTCATGACCGCGCCTCCCATTTCCTATTCGCCGCCATATGAGGCCTGCTTATTGAACCGGGACCAACCGGGCCACCCAGCCACCACCCGTGGCGAGAACGGCCTTGAGCGTGTCCTTTGAGGTCACGGTTTTCGTCACTTTTTGGTAGTCGCTGCCATAGCGATCGGCATTGATCCCATCCTGATAGATATGCGCCGTATAGGAGCCGGCGCCCAGGAAGGACAGGGGCAGATCAAATGCCCGGGCGGTCGCATCGGTCATGGCGCCCAGATACCACTCCTTGCCCGAACGGCGGGCCATCACGACATAGTCCCCCACCTTTGCCTCCAGCGCGTGACTCTCATCCCAAACGGTCGGCACGACCGACAGAAACTCCATCGTCTCGGTTTCGCGCAGGTAGTTGGACGGATTATCCGCCAACATCTGCAAGGGGCTTTCGTAGATGACATACATCCCCAACTGGTGGCAACGAGTCCCCATGCTCATGGGCCGGTTGAAGACGGCATTAAAGTTTTCCGGCTGGGCGTTGACCATGGCGCCAGGCGTGAAATCCATCGGGCCAGCCACCATGCGCGTGAAAGGCAGCGTCACACAGTGCTCAGGGGTGATATCCTCTGACCACTTGCAGTTTTCCAATCCCTTCACGCCTTCCCGTGTGATGACGTTGGGATACATGCGACGCAGCCCGGAAGGTTTGTAACTGCCATGGAAATCCACCAGGAGTTTGCGCTTCGCGCCTTCTTCGGCCACGCGGCGATAATAATTGACCATCCACTGATCATCGCGCTGCATGAAGTCCACCTTGATGCCCTTGGCGCCCCACTTTTCGAACTGATCCAGCGCCTCGGTCATCTGATCCTCCAAGGTCTTCCAGACCACCCACAAGATGATCCCCACATTCTTCTTCTTCCCGTAGGCGAACAGTTCTTCAACGTCCATGCCCGGTGAAATGTCCAGCAAATCGCCGAGAACATACCATCCCTCGTCCAGGATGATATATTCGATGCCGTGATCCGCGGCGAAGTCGATATAGTACTTATAGGTTTCCGTATTGACGCCGGCCCGGAAATCCACGCCATAGATGTTGTTATAATTCCACCAGTCCCAAGCCACGCGGCCGGGCTTGATCCAGGACGTATCCGTGAGTTCACAGGGAGAGGCCAGTTTATAGACCGTCTGATTCGTGAGGAGATCCTTGTCCTCGCGGGCAATGATGAGCACGCGCCAGGGAAACGCGCGGGGCCCCGCAGTCTTCGCAAGATAGTCCGCCGTCTTGCTGACCGCCACATCCCGGTCGTTCTTTTGATCTTCTTCCAGAGCCACGGGGGGGAATTGCGCCTCGAAGGCCGCCCCGCCGGCGCCCTTCATGTAAAAGCCGGGATAATCCAGGAGGTCCGCTTCCGTAATCAGCATCTTGGGCCCGCCGTTGGCTTCGATCAAAACAGGAAGACTGCAAAAGCGGTCTGAGGAGACGTCACTCAGTTTGGTTTTCACATACAGGCGCTCCTGATGCGTCATCATGCTGTCTTCTTCCGGAAACAACAGGCCATAGTCATCCGCGAATCGATATTCCAACTGCTCGTCAGTCACCGTCATCTCGCCGTTCCGTTCCGTCACAAAACGATAGGCAACGGCGTCGTCATAGGCTCGAAACACCACGGCGTACCCGCCAGCGAAGGTCAACGTCATTTCATTGAATTGATCCCGAATGGTCTCGCTCTTGACCTTGACGACCGGGCGCAACAACTCGTCAACGGCACGACGGGTTACCTTTTTCAACTCTCCCTTGAGGCCCAAGACCTGATTGCCAGACAACGTCATCGATAATTTCGAAGGGGCCAGAACCGTTTTGCCCCCCACCGAAACGGAGTAGGCAAGCGTCTCCCCCACATCAACGGTCACAGCAATCGACTGGTCCGGCGAAGTCAGTCGAGTGGCTTCTATCTCGGCGCCGAAACACGGCGCGTTTGCCCCCATACACAACACCAGTAACAACCCAGCGCCAATCCACTGCATTGATTTCATAATCGAACGCTCCTATCGTCTATGGCTCTCGGAAAAAATAAATTTCCTATGTTTCACACGAAAAAATTTGAATACGCTGGCGGACGGCCGTCGGCGCCGTCACGATTGTTTGCTTGCTTCGCCGCAAAAATCGCGCCGGCGCCTCAATCGCTATTCGTCTGACCCAGGGCTCCGCTCCCTCCGGTCGCTCCACCCTGGGCTATTATGTGCCGCCCCTGTCGGGGCTTGGCGGCTGTTTGGCCCTTGCGGCGCGGGCCTTAGATGGTAGCGGCGCCCCCCCCGGAATTCTTTGCGTTGCGCGTCTTGGCGATTCGCGCAAGCATCTTATTTTCCTTCTATTCTTCATGGTTCAAAAAAAATGTCTCCGTGCCTCGACGCTATTTTCATCATTTGTTGAGAGCGCCGAAGGACGCTCATGGCCAACTCATTAAAGCATTCCATCAATAGGGGGTTCGCCCCGCTGGACTGAGACGGAGAACGGTCCCGGGCTGATTGAGGACGACGTAAATCAAGCCGTCGGGACCACAGGTGACGTCACGGACACGCCCCGCGTTTTTCAGGATCGTCTCCTCATGGAGCACGCGCTCCTCTTCCATGTCCATGATTGTGACCTGCTCGAATTTCAGGGCGCCGTTCAGCAGATTCCCCTTCCAGAGGGGGAAGCGGTCCCCGCGGACAAAGTCGAGGCCACAGAGGGCCGGTGACGGGCGCCAGTACACGATCGGATTGGTATATTCGGGACCGGTGCGTTGATCACTGATAATGGTGCCGTTGTAGTTGATCCCGTACGTCACCTTGGGCCACCCATAGTTGGCTCCTTTGACAATGCGGTTCAATTCGTCGCCCCCCATGGGGCCATGCTCGGTCACCCAGACCGTTCCTGTGACCGGATCGACGGCGACGCCCTGGGGGTTCCGGTGCCCGTAACTGTAGATGGAAGGCAAGGCGCCTTCGCGATTGACAAAGGGATTGTCTTTCGGGATGGAGCCATCGCGACCGATTCGGTGAATCTTGCCATTGGGCTTGGACAGGTCTTGCGCGTCGTCCTGGTGTCCCCGCTCGCCGATGGAGAACCACAACAGGCCGTCGGGCGTGAAAACGATCCGGCACCCATAGTGAATCCGTGTCGTGCGGTACGATTCATGGGGCGCCTCGAAAAGGACTTCCTGATCCACCCACTGGTTGTCGCGAATCCGCCCGCGAACGATCCGCGTCATGGCAGGAACGCGCCCACCTTCCGCGCCCGGACGGGCATGGCTGTAGGCCAGATAGAGCCAGCCGTTTTTCGGATACTCCGGATCGACAGCCACGTCCAGCAGCCCCCCCTGCCCTTCAGGCACGACAGCGGGCGTATTCTGAACCGGTTCGGGCAAGAGCCGGCCATCTTCCCATCGCCGCAGGGCGCCAGGACGTTCCGTGATGAGCGCCTGATTCGGGGCCGTAAAGTCAATGGCCCAGGGCGTATCCAGTCCTTCGGCAATGACATCGACACTCACGATGTAGTCAAGGGTCCGCAATTGGGGAGGGACTTCCGGCAACGGAATATCCATCGACTTCTCGGTTTCCAGAATAAAATCAACGAGAGCCTTGATTTCCTCGTCTGTCAACGTGTCCATATACGCCGGCATCCCGAACTGCGTCAGGCCATACTTGATATTCCGTGTGATGTGGCTGCGGCTGGAGCCATACTCCCAGTCCCCGTCCATCAGGCTTTTGGCGTTGCCCCCCTGCATTCGCGCTCCATGGCAGTTGAAGCAGGAACGCATATAGATGTCACGGCCCGCCGACACGTCCTCCGCCGCCGTGGCGCCCATTCCAGCGAGCGCCCAACCAATGAACCCG